>JARRJE010000190.1:11827-16514 GCA_037379765.1 Deltaproteobacteria bacterium | reverse complement strand
CATATTATTTTTGCCTATGGATGAATCTTGGCGAAAGAGTTCCGAGGTATAAGATTTTCGCGGAAACCAATGGCGGCCTGGTATTGTCACTGTCATGAGATAAAGTTACCATCTAATGAAAGAGAAAATTATAGACAATCAAGAATATTCTAAGTGTCCGCTCGCGGGGAAAAAATCTTAAGAAAATAAGATCTTGGCTGGCGATGAAGAAAGCGTATTAGAGGATTGGCGGAAAAGGATAAATTAGGATAACAATAATGTGTTTTCCAAAATGTCGTCGAAACGGAAGCAAAATAGTTGATCGGAAAAACTCCAAGGGATCACATACTGCTGACGATTGCTTCAATCTCCATCCCGGAATTAAAATTCAAATATATCATTTCAAGTGATGGAAAATATTAACGAAAAAATTGATGGGTTTACCCACTTCGCCGACAACTTGTCTGTCGGGATAGCTATCGTTGACATGAACGGTCTGATTGTCTATGCGAATGAAGCAGACTGTCGCTTTCTAGGTTATTCAAAAGAAGAATTGCAGTATATGCATTTTTCTGAATTTACTCATCCTGATGATTTAGTAATTGATCATAATTTATTCCAACAGTTGATAAATGGACAACGACAGTCATATACCATTGACAAAAGATACATAAAAAAGGATCGAGCTGTGGTGTGGGGTCATCTCGGGGTATCACTTTTGTTCGACAGTGGAGATGTACCTCAATTTGTTGTTGTGAGTTGCGAGGACATCGCTGAGCGCAAATTGGCCGAAGAAAAACTGTGTCTCAGCGAGAAACGATATAGGGCCATTATGAACCAGATGCCCGCCGCAATTTTCATCAGCGACATGAACGGCAACCTCATTGACGCAAACAGACAAGCTTGTGATTCTCTTGGCTATAGCCAGGATGAATTGCTTCGGTTGAGCGTGGCGGATGTTGATCCGATGTTTTCGGTCGAAAACCACCCACGAAATGTCTGGGACAAATTGCCTTCTCCGGCAAACATTACCATCGAAAGCAAGCATAAGCGTAAAGATGGCTCTGTCTACCCCGTGGAAATTCATATCGGCAAAATAGACCTCGACGGGGAAGATGCCATCCTCGGCATTGCCCGTGATATTACTGAGCGCAAACTGGCGGAGGAGAAGATAAAAAAGAACGAGGAGTTTATCCGCAATATCCTCGACACTGTGGACGACGGCTTCATTGTCGTCGATCGGGATTACCGCATTATGACAGCCAACAAGGCATATTGCGGCCAAGTCGGCCTTTCCTGCAAAGAGGTGGTGGGGAGATACTATTACGAGGTTTCGCACCCGGCGGAGCGGCCTTGCTTCGAGACGGGAGAAAAGTGTGCGGTCCGCGAGGCCTTCGCGAAAGGTGTTTCTTGTACGGCAGCCCCAAAGCACCTCAACAAGAATGCCGAGATCCTTTTCATAGAGACAAAAGCCTTTCCCAACAGGGATGAAGCTGGCAACGTCGTCTCTGTCATCGCGACGACCCGCAACATCACGGAGCGGCATCTTCTCGAAGCCGAACAACTCAAAACCCAGAAAATTGAGGCCATCGGAACGCTGGCCGGAGGAATCGCTCACGACTTCAACAACTTACTCCAGGGTGTGTTCGGTTATGTCTCCATGGCCAAGATGGCCTCGAACCAACCAGAGAAGGTCATAAAGATGCTGGATCAGGCCGAGAAGGCCTTATCCCTGTCAATAAACTTAACGACCCAGCTCCTGACCTTTGCCAAAGGTGGCAATCCGGTGAAGAAGAGGGTTGATTTAAGGCCGGTGATTGAAAACGTTACAAAGTTTGCCCTGAGCGGCTCGCGCTGTAACTGCCGCTTGCATCTGGATCAAGACCTTTGGCCGGCGGAAGTGGACGAGGGGCAGGTCGCCCAAGTGATTCAGAACATCGTCCTGAACGCAAGCGAGGCCATGCCTGAAGGAGGGGTTGTCGATCTCTCGGCTGAGAACATAACCCTTCCGGAGGGAGGACGGCAGATCAGGATCGCCATCAAAGATTCCGGCATCGGCATTCCGAGGTCGTACCGTTCGAAAATATTCGACCCCTACTTCACGACAAAACAGAAAGGAAGCGGCCTTGGCCTCGCAACCTCATATTCGATCATAAAAAACCATGGTGGATCGATTGAGGTCGTATCCGCCCAGAACAAAGGTACTACGTTTTTCATTACCCTACCGGCATGCGCCCCGGTGATCCTGGCGGGAAAACCGCTTCAAACTTCCTCCGGCGGGAAAAAACAGAAGCGGCGCATCCTCTTAATGGATGACGAGGCGCTAGTAAGGGACGTCGCCAAAAGCATGTTCGAGACTTTGGGGCAAAATATCGAATTGGCGTGCCATGGCGAGGAGGTGATTGACAAATATCAGCGGTCTCTTGTGTCCGGGAATCCCTTCGATCTGGTTATCCTCGATCTCACAATCAAAGGAGGAATGGGAGGACAGGAGACCATTCGAAAACTCCAGGAGATCGACCCCAAAGTGAATGCCGTGGTCTCAAGCGGCTATTCGGACAACCCGATTGTTTCCGAATATAGGGACTACGGCTTCAAGGGATTGTTGAACAAACCTTATAGCATCAAGACCCTGGAAGAGTGCCTGAGTAATTTTGTGGGGTGATCTTTTTTGGCCGTCAAATAGGAGGAAACACGTTGACCCGAACCGTGTTTCTTGCTGCAACCTCGCTGGTGCAATCCCAGGCGATCCCATACCCCCCCAAAAAAATTCCCCCGCTTGTGCCCAAAGAGGCCGGAGCCGAACAGGCACAGGAAACCGCCTCTCGGTGCGACTATTTCCCCTTTTTAAGGATGCCCCACTCCGACTAAATTAAGCGCATAGACCCTTTTCATCACCTCGACCGGTACCTCGCTGTGCCAATGGCCGCTGAGCACGGCCCATCCCCAGAAGGCCAGAAAAAGGGCCAGGACGGCAAGGGGCAGGGCAAGCCCCGGCACCTGCCAGCGGTCGGCGGCCTTGACGGTCAGGCAGTCACGGGCTGGACAGGCGGAGACGCATTCGGAACAGCCGATGCATTCGGGGCTGCGGACCGTCTTTTTTTGGGACACGCGGATGGAGCCCGGACAGACCCTGTCGCACTTCCGGCAATCGCGGCAGTTCTCTTCATCTCGGTTCACGTCCACCGGGCTGGCCAGGGCCAGGAGCCCGAGCAGAGCGCCATACGGACACAGATACCGGCACCAGAAGTTCCGCAGAAAAAAGGACGCGGCCACCAGCCCGCCCATGACCCACAGGCTGGGGGCAGAGGGCGCCAGGAAAAAGAAAAGCATTTTGGCGTCAACTACAAGGTTGTATGGCGAGCGCTGGAAGGCCTCGATGGCGGCGAGATCCATCCGCACGAGGATAAGGTAGACGAAGAAAAAAAGCAGCAGGTACTTGAGGGAGAGAAGCGGATAATCGAGCCACGCCGGAGGCCGGCGGCGCAGCCGGAAGCGGCGGCCGATCGATTCGATCAGGTTCGAGAGGAACCCGACGGGGCAGATCCAGCCGCAGAATCCCTTGCGCAGCAGGAATCCGATTGCCAGGGCTGCCAGGAAGATGGTGAGCCCGGCCGGGTGAATGGTGTCGAACCTGCCCGTCAGCACCAGTCGCTTCAGGCTGACCAGGGCGCTGATGGGCAGAAAGGCCTCCACGGATGGGGGCCGGGGCACGTAGAATTCGGTGCGGCCCGCAGCCCAGAGATAGAACAGATAGAACCGATAGCCCGCATAGAGGCAAAACAATGCGAAGCCGCCCTGAACCAGGCGGCGCAGTAAGTGTTGTCTCCTGCCCTGCCGCCACTCGTTTCCGACCGAAAGCAGTGTCTTCATGGCCCCACTCTACCCCAAAAAGAAAATCCCCTGCCTTGACCCAGATCAAAAACGGTCACTTTTCCCTCTCCTGCCGCCGATCACCACCGCACCCCTCACCGCCGCCCCGGTGTCGCTGCGCTGGTCCGAGGCGGTAATGACGAATTGGTAGGTCCCGGTTGCCGAGGCTTTATAATCCGCAGCAAAGTCGCCGATACTTCCGGCATAATTCATGGGCAACTCCGCGATTTTCCTGCCGTCCTTGAGCACCGTGGCCTTGACCTCGTAATTACCGGCATCCCAGAGAGAACCAGGACCGATGGGGCAGCCGCACATGGGAGATATATGAGCGGCCACCTTGATGGTGTCGCCCAATTTATGAATTTCATGAGGCGCCGGGGTATACGGGGCGACGATGAGCCCGTAGAGGTCGAACACCACTCCGTCGCCGGTCATGTCCTGGCCGGGAATCAGCCACACCGTTTTGGATTCCCGGTGGAGGCATTCTCCTGCCGACATCGGACCGCTGAGCTCGATCAGCAGCTTTACCGGCCGGTCGATATCCAGAGTGGCGGCAAAGCCGGCGGTCTCCGGAGTGGCGATGTTCCGGCCCCTGACCATGGGCTCCATCATCAGCAGTCGGGTGTCGCCGGTGCCGCCAGTGATGGTGCCGGTGGCCAGCATCCTGCCGTTATAGAAATCTTTGATCCCCACCTCGAGTCCGCCGACCGCGGTGCCGACAAACTTGGCATCGTGGGCCCGGGCCCGCACCGTAATCCGAGTGGGTACCGCAAGGGCCGGCGATGGACCGAAGACGACCACCAGAACGCCGGCGATCAGGGACAACAGCAGCATC
>JARRJE010000190.1:0-11794 GCA_037379765.1 Deltaproteobacteria bacterium | reverse complement strand
CCATGAGAAATCTGAAATGAAAAATCGGCACACACAAACTATTAATGCGAGGGTCCCTCGCGCAGAAAAATCTGGGGGCGGTCAAATTCAGGCAGGCGTGAGTGAGCTAATTGTATTCCCGGGTGGTGCGGAAGGAGACGTCGGGCCACTGCTCCGTGGCGTAGTTAAGATGCCAGGGGGAGGGAGCGAGAAAGGTGAGATGGCCTTCTGCATCGAGGGCGAGCTTGTCCTGAAATTTGTGTTTGAAATCGGCAAGCATCTTTTTGTCCTCACAGGCGATCCACCGGGCCACGGCCAGATCCGCCGGTTCATAGACGGCATCAACCCAATATTCCTCCTTGAGGCGGGCCATGGTCACTTCGAACTGCAGGACTCCCACCGCTCCCAGGATGTAGGCGCTGCCGATCAGCGGCCGAAAATACTGCACGGCTCCCTCCTCGGCGAGCTGGGTCAGTCCCTTCTGCAGCTGTTTCATCTTGAGCGGGTTTTTGAGGAGCACTCGCCGGAAGTGATCGGGGGCAAAATTGGGGATGCCGGTGAACTTGAGCGGCTCCTTGATGGTGAAAGTGTCGCCGATCTTGATGGTGCCGTGGTTGTGGATGCCGATAATGTCGCCCGGATAGGCTTCCTCGACATGAGCGCGGTCCTGGGCCATGAAGATGGTGGCGTTGGCCAGAGTCACCTCCTTGCCAAGCCGGTGGTGCATGACTTTCATCCCCCGCTGGAACTTTCCGGAGCAAATACGCAGAAAGGCGATCCGGTCCCGGTGGGCCGGGTCCATATTGGCCTGGATCTTGAACACAAAGCCGGAAAAATCGGACTCCTCGGGAGTAACTTGCCGGGAGACCGCCGGCCGCGGCCTGGGTGCCGGGGAAAGCTCGACAAAGGCGTCGAGCAGCTCCCGCACCCCGAAGTTGTTGATGGCGCTGCCGAAGAAAACCGGCGTCTGGTTGCCCTTGAGATAATGATCGAGCTCGAAGGGGTTGGCCGCCCCCTCGAGCAGCTCCACATCTTCGCGCAGGGTCCCGGCCGCCGAATCACCGACGAATCGGCCAGGTCCTTTACCACAACAATGTCCTGGGGCCGCACCGCCTGCCCCGGCTTGAAAAGGTGGAGTTCCCGGCGGTAGAGGTTGTAGATCCCCTTGAAGCCCTTGCCCATGCCGATGGGCCAGGAAAGGGGAGCGCACTCCACCTGCAGTTTGTCCTCGATCTCGGCGATCAGCTCCAGAGGGGAACGGCCCTCCCGGTCGAGCTTGTTGATGAAGGTGATGATCGGGGTGTTGCGCTGGCGGCACACCTCCATCAGTTTTTCGGTCTGCGGCTCCACCCCCTTGCCGCTGTCGATCACCATGAGGGCGCTGTCCACGGCAGTGAGCACCCGGTAAGTATCCTCGGAAAAATCCTGATGGCCGGGGGTATCGAGAAGATTCACCTCGAAATCGCGATAATGAAACTTCATCACCGAGGTGGAGACCGAAATGCCGCGCTCCTTTTCGATGGCCATCCAGTCGCTGGTGGCATGGCGGGCCGCCTTGCGGGACTTGACCGCTCCCGCCAGCTGGATGGCGCCGCCGAACAGCAGAAGCTTCTCGGTGAGAGTGGTTTTACCCGCATCCGGGTGACTGATGATGCCGAACGTTCGGCGACGGACTATCTCTTTTTGCAGATGCTTGTTGTTGCTCATAAGTCTCAGATCGGAGTAAGGGATCACAGGCACCGCATCTTCGCGCGATCGCTTCTGCCCGCATAACTGGCTATAGCGGGCAGTCGCGCTTGCGCGCATTTGCGGTCCTACCACAAGCACCAAATTCCGGCAGGCGGGAATGCGGAAGCAACAACCTACAAAACATGGCCCGGCGTCATCGCAGTTTTTTGCGATGACGTCTAATCTGCGGCACCTGTGGCCCCTACTTATTTATATAATTTTTTAAAATACTTATATCCCATGAAATCGGGCTTGCTTACAGTCAGTATAAATGAAGGCTTGAGGATTTCCGGGAAGGGAAATTCGACATGTTACTGCTTCCGGCCAGGGATCACAATAAAAAAGCTCCGCGGGTTCGAGCCCGCGGAGCCTCGGATCGGCAAATCGGAAATGATGCTAGAGCGGACGAACGTTGGCAGCTTGCAGTCCTTTAGCGCCCTCCACAACCTCGAAAGTGACCCGCTGGCCTTCGGCCAAGCTCTTGAACCCTTCTCCCTGAATGGCGGAGAAGTGAACAAATACATCCGGACCATCGTCCTGCTTGATGAACCCGAAGCCCTTGCCATCGTTGAACCACTTCACAGTGCCTTCTGCCATTTCCCTGTTCCTTAACTTCTTTGTTCCTCGTACGGAAACGTGATTCTTAGTGCAGCAGCGGGAACCCGCATCAAAAACCGCATGACTTGCTGTCCGGGGGAAGTCTGCGGGTCTTTCCTGACGGACTGCACACTTGCCTGATTAGGCTTGTACCACGAGGTCCACAGCGAAGGCAAGGACTATTTTTTCTTTACATTTTATGGAGCTTCCCTCCCCATCGATAGAGATTGCCGGAAAGAACAAAGGTGCGATTCCACTAGCTTAAAATTCGCATTTTGTATTTCCGCCTACCGGGATTCGGGACTTCCGACTGAAACCATCAAAGATTCGGCGTCCGCCGCTGCCGCTTGAGCTCGCTGCGCCGGCGCTTGTTGGCCAGTCGCCGTTCCCGTGCCGCCCGCCCCGGCTTGGTCGACCGCCTTTTCCTGGGTCTGACCGCAGCCTGCCGGAGCAGTTCCGCCAAGCGTTCGCGGGCATCTCGCCGGTTCTGCTCCTGACTGCGGAAGCGCTTGGCCTCGATGACCAACTCGCCCTGCTCGTTGATGCGGTTGGCCGCGAGCTGAAAAAGACGCACCCGGACTCCGGCGGAAAGCGAGGGCGACCGCGCCACGTTGAATCGGAGCTGGACGGCGGTGGCTGCCTTATTGACATGCTGGCCGCCGGGCCCGGAGGCGCGCACGAATTCCTCCCTTCTTTCGCTTTCGTCGATCACAATGGACGGGCCAATCAACATCATGGGGTTACACTCCTTACTCCTTGATCCGTGAGCGTCCGAGAAGGGTGCAGATGCAAGGCGGCAACGATGTTGATTATACGCCCCACAGGGCGGCGGGGTGAATCGAAGCTCCACCGTTGAAAATGGTTATTATTCCAAATCAACAAACAGTCAGCAGGAATCCGGCACAGAGCCGTCACGAATTCAGGTTGTCATAAAACTCGCCAAACAGGGCGGCAATGTTTATCATGAACGATCAGCCCCAGCTCTCAGCAATCAATAGAAACATAGGATCGGGATCGCTGTTTGACTGTTTTGCCAATGAATGCTGAGCTGACTGCTGAACCCATCTTACCAGATCGGAATCCATTCGCACCCATGTCTGAAACCTTTCTGCCCGCAAGCCGGGAGGAGATGCTTGCCCGCGGCTGGGATGAAGCTGACGTCGTTCTGGTCACCGGCGATGCCTATGTGGACCACCCCTCCTTTGGGGTGGCTCTCATCGGGCGCTGGCTGGAGGCCCACGGCTACCGAGTGGCGGTCCTCGCCCAGCCCCGCTGGGACTCGCCCACTGCTTTCCGGCAGTTCGGTCCCCCTCGGCTCTTCTTCGGCATCACCGCCGGCAATCTCGATTCCATCGTCGCCAATTACAGCGGCAATGCCAAGGTGCGGGACAAGGACGACTACTCTCCCGGCGGCACCCCTTACTTCGGGGACCGGAAGGAAAAGGGCGAACGGCGGCGGCCCGACCGGGCCACCATCGTCTATGCGAACCTGGCCCGGGCCGCTTATCGAGAGGTGCCGGTGATCCTCGGGGGTCTGGAGGCCTCTCTGCGCCGGTTCGTTCACTACGACTATCAGCAGGCCAAGCTGAGGGCTTCGGTGCTCACCGACGCCAAGGCCGATCTTTTGATCTACGGTATGGGGGAACGGGCAGCGCTCGCCATCGCCGAACGGCTGGCAGCCGGCCGCGATCTGCACGGGATCGCCGGCACCTGCGAACGCCTGACCGACAGAGACCGGGAGAAACTCGATTTTTCCCGCCCTCCCGTGGAGCTTCCCTCCTGGCAGGACATTGAAACCGACCGGAGCAAGTTCCTCCTGGCCGAAGAGGAAATCGACCGCCGGGCACGGGCCCTCGCTGTTGAGCCCTTGCTCCAGCGCCAGTCGTCCCAATGGGTGCTCCAACACCCTCCGGCGGAACCTCTTGCCTCTACCGAGCTCGATCGGCTCTACGGCCTGCCTTTCGCCCGCGCCCCCCATCCGGCGGTCGGCGATGTGCCAGCCTACCGGATGATTCGTCATTCGGTCACCATCGTCCGTGGCTGCTGCGGCAACTGCTCTTTCTGCGCCATCACTCGCCACCAGGGACCGACGGTGGTAAGCCGCTCTCCGGCCTCGGTGGTGGCCGAAATCGAACGGCTGACCGCCTGCCCCGATTTTCGGGGTACAGTGAGCGACCTGGGAGGGCCAACCGCCAATCTTTACGGCACCGGTTGCCAAAAGGGGGGCTGCCGGCGGCGGGACTGCCTGTTCCCCCGCCCCTGCCCCCATCTGCAAGTGGACGAGCAGGCCTTTCTCGACCTGCTCGATCACGCAGAGGCGGTTTCCGGAGTGAAGCACATCTTCGTCTCCTCCGGCCTGCGCATGGAGCTGCTGCTCAAAACCCCCCGGCTGCTCGCGCGCTTGCTGGCCCGCCACACCCCGGGGGCGCTCAAAATCGCCCCGGAGCATACCGAGGCCGAGATCCTGCAGCTGATGCACAAGCCGGGCACCGAGGTGCTGACAGAATTCCTTGCTCTCTGCAAGACGATCGGCCGCGCGCAGAGCCGGGAGGTGCGTTTTACGCCGTACTTCATTTCCGCCCACCCCGGCTGCCGTCCGGGGCACATGGAGAAGCTGGCTGCACGAGTCCGGCAGCTGGGCTTCACCGCACGGCAATTTCAGGATTTCACCCCCACCCCGGGAACCCTGGCGACGGCCATGTACGTAACCGGCTTGGCCCGGGAAAGTCACCGGCCTCTCTACGTCGCCCGCGGGGCGAGCGAGCGACGGCAGCAGCGGCTGGCGCTCGAACGGAGCCGGACTTCTCCTCGGAAAACCCGGACAGTACGCCCGGCTGACTCAAAAAGAAAATCGGGAAAGAAGTAAGGAGGGAGGGAGATCACCCGTGGTTCGGAGACTCAACAGCCGAACCAGAGGGTCATTTTCTCTTTGGCCTTGTGCTTCACCTCAGGGGTGATATAGGCGATCACGGTGGCAACGGCGGCAGCCAACACCCCCAGATCATCGGTAAAACCGACGATCGGGGTCACGTCAGGCACGGCATCCACCGGGCTGACGAAATACCCCAACGCTCCGAAAATGACCGATTTCGCCCAGGCAGGGGTGTCGGCGCTCTGAGCGGCAAAGTAGAGCTGCAGTGCCTTCTCGATGACCTCCCGGCCCGCGTTCCAGGCGAACCGAATAAGCTTGTCCCAGAAACCCTGGTCAGAATATTCCTTTTCGAATCCCCTGGGCTCTTCTATGGAAGCGGGAGGGACGCATCGGCTGGAATCGGTATTCTGCTCCATGGACGCCATGTGATGGTTGCCTTAGAACAGGTCGGAATTGAGCCGGAAGCTCAGGATCTGCCAGTTGCCGCTTTTTCTGATGAGCGACAGGCGAATATCAGCGCTGCCGGCCGCGAACTCGGTCTTAGCCACGTACTCGCCGGAGATCACGATTCCACCGGTCTCCATGGAGATGGAAGTGTTGCCGTCGACCCGCTCGCAGCTTTGCAGGCCGCCGAGCTTGCGTGACATGCCGCTGAAGAGACGATCGAGTTCCCAATCGTTGACGGCGTGCTGCAGTTCCGGGCTGGCGCGGCTGATGAGCTCCCGTTCGTCCCAATGCGTAAATATGGCAGGGATGGCCGCGGCAACGAATTGGCGGCCCTCACCATCCAAGGTGCTGTTGCGTGCAGCGATGGCGAGGACCGCCGCCCCAGCCACCAGAAACAGCGCCAGGGAAACGATCCCCAGCAAGGTCGTCGACTTGCGCATGCAGCTCTCCTCCCCGAATCAATTCGCCGGCGGCTTGCCGGTGGTCTCCGCTGTGGACCGCCGCAAGCCCGCTGGCCATGCCCGCAGAAGCTTCCGATCTCTGCCTCGCATCTCGCCCCTCTGTTTCCACGCGGAAGGCCGTTTGTCAAGCACAAGATGAGCTCCATCAATCAATTTCTCGAAATCAATGCCAAAAATAAAATCACGAAGCCGGCCGCCGATCCTCTTCGCTTTCCCGAACTGCAGTTGCCAGAAAAAAGAAAAGGAAATAGTATAGATGCATGCTTTCGCCTCACTCATTCCCGTGGTAGGATACGAAAACTTCCGCGGCCCTCCGGCCGCCGGATTTGCACGTTTCGGAGACCGCATGGAGACACCTGGGACCGCCTCGCAAAGCAGCGCCGTCAGTTTGAAAAACGAGTTGGAAGAACTTCTCCGCCGCCGGATGGGCGAACAGTTCCGCCGCTACGGCCTCGACATGGAGAAGCTGCTCACTCCCTTCAAGTGGAAATCGCTGGTGCTGATCATCGGCAACTATTCCTCGGGCAAATCTACGTTCATTAACGAATTTTTAGGGAAAGAGGTCCAGCGGACCGGCCAGTCCCCCACCGACGACAACTTCACCATTCTCTCTTCCTTTGCCGAGCCGGACGGCGAAGAACGCGAGACCCCGGGCAGCACGGTGGTCAATGACGAGAAGTTGCCCTTTGCGCCGCTCCGCCAGTTCGGCAACACCCTGATCGCTCACTTGCGTTTGAAGGAGATCGATACCCCTCTGCTCAAGGAACTGGCCATCATCGACACCCCGGGCATGCTCGATTCGGTCACCGAAAAAGACCGCGGATACGAATATCTCGGTGTGGTGGGCGAGCTGGCCCATCTGGCCGACCTCATCATCCTCATGTTCGATCCGCACAAGGCAGGAACCATCAAGGAAACCTACCAGGCGATCCGCAGCACCCTGCCTGCCGCCACCGGTCAGGACCGCACCCTCTTCGTTCTCAACCGGATCGACGAGTGTGACAATGTCAAGGATCTGGTGCGGTCCTACGGCACCCTTTGCTGGAACCTGTCACAGATGACCGGCCGCAAAGACATGCCGCGGATTTTTCTCACCTTCGCCCCTACGGAAGAAGAGCACGCCGAACAAACCTTGCAGAACCGAGACATTTGGACAAACGAAAGGGAAGAGCTGAAAAAGGCGATCAACTCGGCTCCTCGCCTCCGGCTCGACCACATCCTCCAGGACGTGGATCGGGCGGTGCGGGAACTGCGGCCATGCCAAATCGCGCAACGAAGCCCTGCATGTCATCCGCAAGCAGGCGGACGGCTTCCTGGATGAAATTACCGCAAAATACAACTTGGAGGCCCTGCTCGCCGGCAACCTGCAGTCCTCCAATTTGATTTGGCCCATCGGCTTTGCCATGGGCGCCGTCATCCTTTCCTATCTTTATGTCCAGTACCTGCTCTATCCGCATTATGTTCGGCATGCTCTCGATAACCTGGACGATCTGGTCAGTTTGGAAACCCATTACGATCAAGATCTGTGGCAGCGGGTCAGGGACCGGGTCCGTTCGCTCGTCGCCGGCCAGGGACGCACTCATCTCTGGGTACGCCACCACAAGCACCTGCGACTGATCGACACCTTCCTCAACAAAGATCTTCGCCGCATTTATCAGCGGCAACAAACGGCCGAGTAGAAAAAATCAGGCCTGGCCGTCGTCCCCTCCAGGAATCAGCAGCCCGTAGGCCGCTCCCAGGCGGCGCACGAGATGAAGGAAATTCTTCGGCAGCGGCACCTCGCGGTCAACGATCAGAATCCCGTACTCCCTGGCCCGGGCCAGAGTCGCCTTGCTGTCGATCCCTTCCAGGGAATCACAGAGGAACTGGACCCGCAGGGCATCAGTCAGCGGAATGCGCAGTTTTTCGAAGCGCCCGGGAAAGCCTCGCAGCTCCTCCGCGATCCTGCTTCTGTTTTCCTCGACGAAGGCCGCAAATTCGGCCTGAGAGCTGGAGGGGCCGAACAGCTCATTGAGGACGGCACCCGCAAGCCGGGCCGCCATTGTGGGCGGCTGGCCGGAAAACCTGCCGGCGAAGGAGTCGCGCAACTCTTTATAAACAATCATCTTCACGATCTCCACCCCTTCCCGCATGATGGGGATCAGCTTGCTTTCAAATTCCCCGGAACCCGGGCCGTTCTGCTTCATCGTTTGCCTCCTGTCTTTTTTCATACCCACAGCCGTCCTCTCGGTCTAGGGCAAAAAAGAGCACCTAACAATAATTTTCCTACTTCTGGTTGCAAAAAAGGCTATTCACTTATAAAAGACGGATAACAAAGGAAAGGCAGTTTTCCGGCATGATTCCGCACCAAGGGGGATGCGATGCACAACTGGTTTGATAGGTTGAGCCTCAGGAAGAAGCTTTTCGGAATGGTGGGATTCATCGTCATGGCCATGGCGATCAGTATAGGACTGTCCCACTACATAATCAGCCAGGTACAGATCGGCGGCGAGAAATACAACGGCCTCGAGCTAAAAAGCGTGTACATCGATCTGCTGGCTAGACTGCGGGTCAACGTCAACCTGCTGAACAGCGTCCTCAAGTCCCAGATTCTCGATTACGACGAGACGGCGCTGACCGGCGTCACCTCGACCACCAAGAGAATTGATAAGCTCACATCGGAAATTGAGACCCATCTCACCGAGCCTCTCCCGGGTCACAAGTATTATTGCGGTTCCTGCCATTCGGTGAACAATAGCGACTTGCCGTCCCTCATCCACAATACGAGCGAGCAGTGGCGGCAGATGAAGAAGCTGATCACCATCGGAGTGATTCCCGCCCTGGCGGCCGGCGATTCGGACCGTGCCGCCGAGACCCTCGACGGCCAGTACTACGATCACTATTTCCAGATCATGACCAGCACCAAGAATGCGGTCGACACCCTGAGGGAGGCAACTGGGCTCCTGAAGGACCAGGTCATCTCCGAGGTCCGTTCCTTCAGTCTCTTCTATACGCTGGGCGGCATCATCTCGATTCTCGGGGTGATCGCTCTCGCCTCCTTATTCGTGCAGATGATCATCAGGACCGTCCATCAGATCGTCCAAGAGCTGAATGCCAGTGCCGACCAGATCACCGGCGAGGCCACGAGTACGACGGATTCATCGAGCAGCCTGGCCGAAATGGCTTCTGAGATGGCGGCCTCGCTCGAAGAGACCAGCGCGTCACTCGAAGAGATCACCGCCATGATCCAGCGCAATGACGCAAACTCCAGCGAGGCCCATGCCGCCATGAAACGCAACGACGAGATCACCGGCCGGGCTAATCGAGAGATGGCGGAAATGCAGACGAATATGAAGAACATCAAGAAGGACAGCGATGAAATCTCTTCCATCATCCGGGAGATCGAAGGCATTGCCTTCCAGACCAACCTCCTCGCCTTGAATGCCGCCGTGGAGGCCGCCCGGGCCGGCGAGCACGGCCAGGGATTTGCAGTGGTCGCCGAGGAAGTCCGAAACCTTGCCCAACGGACCGCGGTTTCGGCTCGCAACTCCAACGAGCTCATCGAACGGGCAATCAAAAACGTCAATGAAGGTTTATCGACCGTGGACGGCCTGGCCAAAGAGATGGGGGAGGTGACTGAAAGCTCCGAGAAGGTGGGGATTCTCATCAGTGAAATCTCTACCGCCTCCCATGAGCAGGCCCAGGGGATCAGCCAAATCAATAAAGCGGTGACCGAAATGGACAGCGGCACCCAACAGCTGGCTGCCAACTCCGAGGAACTGGCGGCGGCAGCGGAAATGGTTCTTTCCCAGACCGTAGAGCTGCGGGAAAGCATTCTCCGCCTCACCCGGATGGTGGACGGGGTAAAGAAGGCAGGCCGCACCGAGATCCCGACCTATGAAGGGAATGCGCCCAACCTGCCGCAGAGGATTTGAACGGAAAACGCTGCCGGACCTGGCAAAGCTCAAACTCGAGAGGCACCACTTTTCTGAAGCCGGATAATAATCCGGCTTTTTTCATTGCACTCCTGAATCCGTGGAAGGAAAGGGGGGAACCGGCTTGTGATGAGATCTCAGCAGTTCCTCGAGGCGTGCGAACGAACGCTCACGGATCCAGGTGCTTATTGGGAAAAAGGATTTAGAAAACCGGGCAGGGGAAGCCAGGTATACCAGGGACGACCAGGAGGATCCCCGGCCTCGATCGCGGCCAACAGCTTTTGGGCCTTCGGGGCCGGCTTGGTGTCCGGGAAATTGGCCAACAGGTATTTGAGACGGCTTGCGGCATTCTTATCCTCGCCGGTACGGAGGTAGAACGTCGCCACATAGAGCTCATGGGCGGCCAGGAAGTCACGTGCCTTTTTTATGCGAACCTTGGCCTCCTCGGTATAAGGTGATTGCGGAAATGTTCTCAGCAGGCGGGAAAAAGCTTGGATGGACTCGGCCGCACCGGCAGGATCCCGATCGATGGTACCGATCTGTTTGGTATAGGTCATGCCGATCTGGAACAGCACGTAAGGAATAGCCTCGTTGGTGGGGTGATCCTTCTCAAACTCCTTATAGAGCGTCCTGGCTTCGTCGTACTGTCCCAGGTAGTAATTGCTGTCGGCAATTTTCAGCTCGGCCAGCATGCTGTATCGGCTGAATGGATATTGCTCCTTGACCTTCTTGAAAACTTCGAGGGCGCCATGGTAGCGGCCATGGTTGTATTCGTCGAGCCCTTGCCGGGTCATCCCCTCGGCAGTTTGCGTTTTCGAATCCTTGTTTTCGGGTCCGACCCACCGTTTCAGTCTGGCACAACCAGTGAGGGAACCCAAGGCGAGACAAAGAAGCAAGGCGGCGGTCATGGAAAGAACCGCCAGCCCTGAATTGCGGGACCAGTACATGCGTTTTCCTTTTTCCTGAGCGTTGTCAATCAAATGACGAAGGAATATCCCTCGGGCTCGGACGGACGACGGCAGACGGACCTCGCGGCAACAACGGCCGTCTGCCGCATCTTAGCAGGAAAACGAAACCGTGCCACGGAAATTTACAAGGCTTTGTCCAGCATCGCGGCGAGCTGCTTTTTGCCGACTGCTCCGGTGATCTGATCGACCACCTGACCGCCCTTGAACAGAATAAGGGTGGGAATGGCCCGAATGCCATATTTGCCGGGGGTAGCAGGATTATCATCCACGTTCATTTTGGCAATTTTGACTCTGCCGTCGTACTCTGTGGCGAGCTCGTCGACCATCGGCGCAATCGCCTTGCAGGGACCGCACCAGGGCGCCCAAAAATCGACCAGGGTGGGCAGATCGGCCTTCAGGACGTCTGCCTCGAAGCTGCTGTCAGAAGCGATTTGAATTTTATCTCCGGCCATAACGATGCTCCTTTCCAATTTTCTGAAGGATATTTAGCCATTAAATCGATTGACCAACCATCTTACCTGGTGCCCCCCTGGCGTGACAAGGGAATTCTGCCGCGGTCACTGAAACGGAATGGGGGAAAACCTTTGGGTCGGCATGCCTCACAGCTGTTTTTCCGGTGGCTCGATTTCTCGATTGCACTGCCTGTTCTCCACATCCTGCCTGTATCAGGCGCAATTTGTCATTCCATTTTCCTCTTTTAACTTTATCGGAATTCCCCTTCAAGGATCAAGGCATGGACAATCTCTTCCCCCCAAGCCGCAAACGTTTTGACAGATGAAGAGGCCGCATGCTATAGTTTTGAACCGATTTCCAAAGAAAACAGCAAAT
>JARRJE010000189.1:0-4722 GCA_037379765.1 Deltaproteobacteria bacterium | reverse complement strand
CACAGAACAGAAGCAGGCTGGAGAGGCAAAACAGGTAGAACCGAATCAGACTGCAGAACCGGAGCAGACCGCGGAATCGAAACAGGCCGCAGAGCCGAAACCGAATGCGAAACCGGAAAAGACTGCTGGGCCTGGGCCGAATCAGGCTGCAGAGCCGGAAAAGGGAGCAGAGCCGAATCACGTTGCAAACACGCAGCATGATAAAGAACCGGAGCAGACCCTAGAATCGGAGACTGCAAAGCCTGAGCAGGCCACGGAATCCAAACAGGCTGCAGAGCCAAAGCAAATTGTGGAACCGGGGAAGACTGCTGAGTCTGGGCTGGATCAGACTGCAGAGCCGGAGAAGGAAACAGAGCAAAATCAGGCTGCAAACACGCAACAGACAGAATCGGAGAAAGTCACAGAACAGAAGCAGGCTGGAGAGGAAAAACAGGTAGAACCAAATCAGGCAGCAGAACCGGAGCAGGCCGCGGAATCGAAACAGACCCCAGAACCTGAACAGACTGGGAAGTCAAAACAGGCAGAACCTGATCAGGCTGCCAAGCCGGAGCCAATGGAAAACCAGGTTAAGACTTCCGTTGACAAACCTGCAGCTGGCGGTGGTGAGGGAGTCTCGCCGGACGCCGCAGTGCAATAGAGTGAGATCGGATCGAACACGAGGAAAACTAAGGCGATGCAGAGAATGACTCTACAGCCGTTGCAGTGTCAAAAAATGCTGGCTCGCGCCCGAATCGCGGTTCTGGCGATGGTGCTGTCGGTCCTTGCCGGTTGTGCAACAACCAATACCAAGGTAGAGCAGAAGCCTGCTGCCGTTCCTACAGGACCCTCCGTGGCGCGGCTCGTGGACGGCCGGGAAGGATTCACCATCACGGAACCAAACCAAATGGATGCGGAATCCCGTCGTGATTTCGAACGCGCCGTCACCATGATGCAAGACGAGGATTATGACAAGGCCATCGAACTTCTGGAAAAGGTAATGGAGCAATCCCCAGGCGTCACGGCTCCTTATATCGATATCGCTATGGCCTATGAACATGTCGACAAGCTCAAAGAGGCCGAGAAGTCCCTGAAAACGGCACTGGAGCTGATCCCCGACCACCCGGTAGCGAGTAATGAATACGGCTTGCTGCTCCGTAAAACCGGGCGCTTTACAGAGGCGCGGACGATCTACGAGAAGACACTCGCCGCTTTCCCCGAGTATCTGCCGGCTCACAGGAATCTCGGGATTCTCTGCGACCTCTATCTGGACGACCCGCAATGTGCCCTCGAGCAGTATGAAATTTACAGCAAGGCCGTGCCAGAAGACAAGCAGGTCAAGATATGGATTGCCGATTTGCGGCTTCGGCTTAAGGACCATAAGAGCGATAACTCGAAATGATCGAGGTGTGGACTGCCGCAGATAGCCCCAACCTCCGGGAGGGAATATGCTCCGCAATTTGATTCTCTGTCTGTGCCTGGTCCTGGTCCCGGCCGCCACAGTCGTGGCCGGGGACAAGGGCGAGGCGAAACCGGAAAAATCGGACGCCAAAGAGCTTTCTGGAATGTCAATCGTGGGTAACGATGAAGCTCCGAAATCCCTTTACATCGTCCCATGGAAGAGCTCCGAGCTCGGCGTGTCGACAAGTTTGAAAATGATGTTGAACGATTCGGACGTTCCGGTGGATCCGGACGTCTTCAAAAGGCAGCTTGATTTTTACGAAGTCAGCACGGCCGGATCGAAATGAGGGAGGGTGCCAGAAGTGAGAAGTCGGAATTCGGGAGATAGAAAAAGTATGCGGTTTTCAAAGCTTATTTTGTTTTCTGCCAGTTCAGATGGCAAGCAACCGGGGATTCGCACCCCTGAAAATAATGTAATTTCACAAGCGGGAGGAAAGTGATGGGAACTATCTATTCTATGGTGGCGTTTTTCCAGAAGGGCGGGATGTTCATGTATCCCATTCTGATCGTGTTTGCAATTGGCATGGCCATAGCGGTTGAGCGCTGGATCCAGTTGGGTCGAATCAGAAATCAAAACCGCAAGTCGTGGGATTTGCTGCAGCCGCTGCTGGCCGAGGGTGAGTTTGACCAAGCGCGGGAAATGGTCAGCAACGACAATTCCGCTATCTCCCAGATGCTGGAAATGGGCTTGGCCCGCCAGGGTGCGGTTCGGCGTCGTGAAGACATCGAAATCGCCATGGAAGAAAGCATGATGGAGATCATCCCTCAACTGGAAAAGCGGACTCCGTACCTGGCTCTGCTCTCGAACATCGCCACCCTGCTCGGTCTGCTCGGCACCATCATGGGCCTGATCACGGCGTTCACCGCGGTCGCCAATGCAAACCCCGCCGAGAAGGCCGACCTGCTCTCGGCCAGTATCTCGGTTGCCATGAACACCACGGCATTCGGTCTGATCGCCGCCATTCCTCTTATGATTATCCATGCCAAGTTGTCTTCGACCACAGGTAGTATTGTCGACAGTCTGGAGATGGCATCTGTTAAAGCGCTGAACAGCATCTCCAATGCCGCCAAACGCCGATTCCAGACGAGTTGATTATGTCCAGACGACACCATTACAAAAGGCGGACGAAAGAAACGCCAAACCTGGATATCACCACTTTCATGAACCTCATGGTGGTGCTCGTACCTTTTCTGCTCATCAGTGCGGTGTTTTCGCGCGTGACGATCATGGAGTTGAGCGTGCCGACCGCTTCGGGCGGGCCGGGGCCGAGCAAGCCGAACTTCAATATCGAGGTTATCGTTCGGAAGGCAGGCCTGGAGATCGCCAACGGATACAGCGTGGAGGCTGCCATTCCCAAAAAAGACGATCAATACGATTTGAAGAAGCTGTCCGAAATACTCGTGCGCCTGAAGGCCGATTACCCGCAGAAAGAAGACGCGACGGTCTTGATGGAGCCGGACATCGAATACGATTATCTGATTCATGTTATGGACACGGTACGTGGCGCTGTGGTATCTGAATCGACGGGTGAAGAGGTTCAAAATATGACACTTTTCCCCAACATATCCATTGGAGACGCGCCATGAGGAACAGCAGACGATTAAGACGGATGGGGCGCAGCAGGAAAAAGATGGTGGGGTTGAACCTGACGTCACTGATGGATGTCTTCACCATTCTGGTGTTCTTCCTGCTTGCCAACTCATCTGCAAATGAAGTTGTGACGGCGCCCAAGCAAATCAAGCTGCCTGCTTCCGTAGTCGAGACCAAGCCGAGGGAAACGGTGGTGATTATGGTCAGCCCAGAATCCGTGGTGGTCCAGGGAGAAGCGGTGATCGGCACGAACGAACTGCTCGGGTCAAAGAATGTGATGATTCCGGCGATTACGGAACGACTGGCGCAACTGCAACGCAGCATCATCGGAATAAGCACCAAAACGATCGCTGACAGCAAGGAAGTCACCATCCTTGCGGATAAAAAGATTCCATTCAAGGTGCTTAAAAAAATCATGTCAACTTGTACGGCTTCTGGATACGGGAAAATTTCCCTCGCGGTCATTCAGAAAGCTCCGAAAACACCGAAAACCACCTAATGGGGATTCTGTGAATAATTCTGAGAATACATCCTTATTAGCACAGGAACTGGAGCCCCTGAAGGCGCAGATCGAGCAAACTCAGGGAAAACTCGAGGTGTTCGAAGATGAGCTGCGGGCTGTAGAGGCAGAGCTCAATGAGTTTTCCGACGATCAACAGCGGTTCGGCCTTTTGCGGGATGTCTGCGATGCTCTTGATAAGCTGGGCGAATTGGGGGCGAGTGACCTTTTCTGGGAGGCAATGCCGGAGGTCAAGAATGCCGCTGAACCCATAGAGAAACTGCGCGGCCGTATTGCTGAATTCGAAGGGGAGATCCGAGGAACCCAGGAAAAACGGGAGTCGATCAGGGCGCAAGTCGACCAATGTCAAGATGAGTTGGACGACCTGCATGAGGAGGTACGCCAGGCCCATGCTCGGGAAGAGCGGCGTCTGGAAGAGTTCCTCATAGAGCGGGAAGTCTCGCAGGTGTCTTATCGCCCGATGAACATGCCCTGGGCCACTGATGGCGAGAGCGAAAGGCCCTTCCGCCGCGCTCTGCTGGTGGCGCTGCTTTTATGCATCATTTTTGGCTATCTCATTCCTCTGGTGACAGTGCCCGTCCCGGACCGCACCACCGAGCCGGTCAAAATTCCCGAGCGGTTGGCCATGTTGGTCAAAAAGGAACCGCCTAAGCCGAAACCGGTACCCAAAAAACTGGAAGAGGAGAAGAAACCCAAGTCGGAGCAGGAAAAAGAAAAATCTGAAAAAGAAGCAGCCAAAGGCTCACCTAAGAAAGGCCCGGAAGAGAAGCAGCCGAAAGCAGGTCCTGCCGGACCAAAAGGAACTCAGTTGGCACGGCAAAAAGCCGAAAGCTCCGGCGTCCTGGCCTTCAAGAACTCCTTTGCTGATCTGATGAAGGAGACTCCCGTGGCCAAGGTCGGCACCGAAACCCATCTGAGAACAGGGGCCCCACGAGCTGCGGGACAGGCCCAAGCGCGACGCTCATTGGTGGCTTTGCAAGGGGGGAGTGGTGGCAGTGGCGGTATCAGCAATGCCGGAATCAGCACGAACCTCGGAAGTGGAAATGGCGGAGGCGGGGGGAATGGTATTGCCAATCAAATCGGCGGGGTTGGCTTTACGCATGTCGAGAGCGCCGTGGCGGGCCTGCAGGAAGAGAAGGGTCGGCCGCTGAGCGATGGCCCCGGGCCCGGCCGG
>JARRJE010000188.1:0-4726 GCA_037379765.1 Deltaproteobacteria bacterium | reverse complement strand
GCGCAACGGCGCGTGGACGAAACGCTTGGTGATTCAACTACAGGATAAATAACCATGCGCATCCTGGTGGTCGAGGACGATCCCAAAATAAACTCCTTCGTAGCTAACGGCCTGAAGCAGGCGGGGTATGTCGTGGATCAGGCAGCCGATGGCAATTTCGGGCTACAACTGGCAGTGATGGGCGTTTACGATGCGGCGGTGGTGGATATCATGCTCCCGGAGCGGGACGGGTTGTCCTTGATCGAGGAAATCAGGCGCCGGCAGATCAAGACGCCGGTCATCATCCTGAGCGCCAAACGGTCGGTGGATGACCGAGTGAAGGGGTTGCAGACCGGAAGCGACGACTACCTCACCAAGCCGTTTGCCTTTTCCGAGCTGTTGGCGCGCATTCAGGCTCTCATCCGCCGGCGCGACGATGGGGTGCCGGCGAACATCCTCAAGGTCCAGGATCTCACCGTCGATCTTCTCCGCCGGGAGGTCAGGAGGGCCGGCAAAAGGATCGATCTTCAGCCCCGGGAGTTCACGCTTCTCGAATACCTCGTCCGCAATGCCGGTCGGGTCGTCTCCAAAACCATGATTCTCGAGCACGTCTGGGACTACCATTTCGACCCCCAAACCAACGTCGTCGATGTTTTGGTCTGCCGCCTGCGCAACAAGGTGGATCGAGACTTCGAGACCAAAATGATCCAGACCATCCGCGGAGTGGGCTATGTCCTTCGGGACTCTTAACCGTCTGCGGAAAACCATCGGCTTCCGCCTCGCGCTGTGGTTCTCCCTTCTATTCATTGCCTCCTCCCTGATCCTTTTCGGCCTCACCTATCTGTTTCTCTCCTCATATGCCAGGCACGAGGACCGGCAGAATATCTTGTCCGAACTGGCGGAATGCCGAAATCAATATCTGGCCGGAGGAATCCCGGCCCTGAACAAGGAGGTCGACCTGGAAAGCCTCGCCGGTGACGAAGCCTTCTTCGTGCGGTTGCTCGGCGTCCGGCACCAGACCTTATTTCTGAGCACCCCGGCGAGATGGACACCCAAGGACCTCGATCGTCTCGGGGCGCTTATCGACCCCAACACGGGTTGGGCGAGTTTCAGGCCCGAGAGCACGAAAAACCTTTTCGAAATCATTTCTGTTTTTCTCTCCGACGGGACTGTTCTCCAAGTCGGCAAGGGTACCGAGCACCGGCAGGATCTCGCTGAGCGTTTCGGACACATCTTTGCTGCTGTCATGGTGCCCCTGATCCTGCTCGGATTCATCGGCGGGATATTGGTGGCTTTCCGCGCCCTGCGTCCCATACGCAATCTGATCGATACCGTCCGTTTCATCGACCGCGGCACCATGAGCGCCCGGGTCCCTTTTGCCCACACCGGTGACGAGTTGGACGAGTTGGCCGTCCTTTTCAACAGGATGCTTGAGAAAATCGGGAGGCTCATCGACGGCATGCACGCCTCGCTGGACAATGTGGCCCACGATCTGCGAACGCCACTGACACGGCTTCAGGGCATCTCCGAATTGGCCTTGCAGACTGAACCCGGAGTCGAGGCGCTCCGGGAGGCGTTGATGGATTGCGCCGAGGAGTCTCATCACGTTCTCACCATGCTGAACAGCCTCATGGACATCTCCGAGGCGGAAACCGGAGCGATGCGGCTGGAGATGGAGAGGGTCGACCTCTCCGCCCTTCTGGAGGATACGGTTGAACTCTATCGTTATGTAGCTGAAGACAAAGGTGTTTCGGTCAATCTGGCGGTTCCGGAGGGGCTTTCGCTCACCGCCGACCGCAACCGGCTGCGTCAGGTCATGGCTAATTTGCTCGACAACGCCATCAAGTACACCCCGGTCGAAGGCAAAATCGAGATCCGTGCTCATGCCCGAGGGGAACAGGTCGTCATCGTGGTGGAGGACACCGGGGAAGGCATCGCCGCCGAGGACCTGCCCAAAATCTGGGAGCGGCTGTTCCGCGGAGATAAAAGCCGGTCGCAGAGGGGATTAGGGCTGGGGCTGAGCCTGGTGCGGGCTGTGGTCTGCGCCCACCAGGGGAACATCGAAGTCGCCAGCGAACCGGGAAAAGGCTCGCAATTCATCATTCATCTGCCGCAGGCCTGACACCTCCACGCCTCACCAACTGTTTCCTCAACCTTTGTCGGCCTCGCAAAAACCCGCTCCGCCGACGGGCCACGTTGTGGAACTTTTTGTTTTCTCGTTCCCGCCCGCCGAGCTCCGAAGGTTTTTGCAAGACTGTCATACCTTTCAAAAAATTAATCTTCCGGAAACCTGAAGGCAATCCTGGCCACTTACACTGCGCCGGCATCGATTCCTTTCATACCGGACTGCACTCAACCAGATGACGATCTTCGTTTCCATTCCGATTCCCGTATGGGCGCTTTTCACCGCCCATCAGGCACCAAGCGAAAAGCAGGCCTCCCATGGATAAGCTTTGGCTCGGGGTGGGCATGGGCGCCCAGGCCCTTTTCTCCGCAAGATTTCTGGTGCAGTGGGTGGCAAGCGAACGGAAAGGGCGCAGCGTGATTCCCCTTTCATTTTGGTTTCTCAGCCTGACCGGCGGCGGACTCCTTTTGGCCTATGCCATCTGGCGGCGCGATCCGGTTTTCATCCTCGGACAGGCCTCCGGGTTGATCGTTTATACGAGAAATCTCTGCCTGATCCGCAAAGAGCGCAGGAGAACCAGCGGGCGGAAGGTTCTCACTGCCGAGGCCCGATAACGCCATGGCCCTGTGGAAAATATTGGTCCTGGCCTTGCTGGCCGCTCTCGCTTTCCAGGGGAGCCGAGGGCTTTACGAAACTACCGAGGGCCGCTATGCGGAGTGCGCCAGGGAGATGCTGGCCAGCGGCCACTTTCTGGAACCGACCCTTGATTCGCAGCCGCACTGGACCAAACCGCCCATGACCTACTGGGCGGTCGCCGCCGGGATCGCGGCGATGGGGCGCAATGCCTGGGGGGCGCGGGCCTTTCAGGTGGCGACTTTTTGTTTGACGGTGGCCGCCGTCTGGTTTCTAGCCAAGTTGATCTGGGGTCTCGAAGCGGCTCCTTATGCCGCCCTGGTCTTTACCACCTCCCCCCTTTCGGTGGGCGCAGCCGGCGCCCTGGGGCCGGACAACCTTCTGACCCTATGGGAAACCCTGGCCCTACTCGCCTTCTGGGCCGGGGCCAGATTAGAAAAAAGAAGCTGCTTCACCTTGATGTGGCTCGCTTTCGGGGCCGCTTTCCTGACCAAGGGACCTCCCGGTCTTCTTCCCCTTCTGGGTCTAATGCCGGCCTACTACCTGCTGGGCCGCAGGAACCCCGATCTGCCCTCCTTTTTCCCGCTTTCCGGGCTCGTCCTTTTCGTCCTGGTAGGGCTGAGCTGGTATCTGTATGAAGCGGCGCTCCATCCGGGTCTGATGCGCTACTGGATCGGGGAGGAGGTCATCAACCGGGTAGCCACCGCCAAGTTCCACCGCAATGCTGAATGGTCCAAGGCGATCACCATTTACTGGCCGGTTCTCGGATTGGGAGGCCTCCCGTGGGTCGGACTCCTGCTCTGGAAAGGAAGAAACCTGCCCTGGCCGACCGGAAGATGGTTTGACCGGGCTTATTGGGAAGACCGAATCGAATATGTTCTGGTCGCAATGAGCATCATCCTGCCCTTGATCGTCTTCACCGTCAGCAAGTCCAGACTGCCGCTGTACGTTCTGCCGCTTTTCGCACCCGTGGCCCTCTTGCTGGGCCGCGGTCTGGAAGTCCTGGTCCGCCAGGGAAAACTGGAGGCGCGCGTCATCCACCGGGTCGGCCTGGCGAGTATCATTATTCTTGTAGGAATCAAAGGCGCCCTGGCCTGGAAATCCTCGCCCAAGGACATGGCCCGGCTTTCCTGCCGCGTGCAGGCCGCATTGGCCTCATTTCCCCACAGTCACCTTTACGTGGTGAGCGATGACGGTCACCTGTATGGACTCGACTTTTATCTGGACGGAATGATGACTGAAGTCGGCACCGGTCCGATCCTTGATCGCTCCACCTTGCCTTCGCCCGCCCGGCTTTCACGCATGACCACCGCAGACAGAGCCCAAGGGACGGTCTCCGCCATCATGGTGCAGAAAGGGGATTTAGGAGAAGTGGAAAAGTTCCTTGTCGCCGGGAAGACTACATCCGAGCCAGCCACCCCCTACCGGACAAAATCCCTGGACAGCCACTGGATGCTGATCATCAGCAACTCCGCAAAAGCATCCCCTCCCCCGGGAATGCGGGTGTCCTCCCGATCTTCCCTCTCGCGCCACCCGTTACCGGCGACCGACTCGAAAAAAAGCGTTTCGATTTGACCAAGCTTTTAAAACGCGATGAAAAAAGGCAGGGCCATACTGCACCCTGCCTCGGGGGAGATGTAGTAGGCTGGGCTAAAGAGCCAGGTCGAGAGGGGTTTCAGCATCGGCCGTGACTTGGAAGTCGTGGCTCTGGGTTTCGGCTCCCTCGGCGGAAACCACCAGGGTGTAAGAGCCGGACGGCAGGACGATGCTGTAAGTGCCGCCGTTGGCGATGGAGAGGGTGGCGACCTCCGCCGGCTCGCTCGCCTCCCCGCAGGAAATTGTCTGCCGAAAGCTCAGGGTGGCGGCTGTTTCCGCACTGCCTCCGGTGATGGAAACCGTGCCCGATACGGTACCGGTAGAGGCGGCGGGATTGAGAGCGAAATCCGTGGTTGAAGTTTCGCCCTCGGCAACGGTCAAGGGGATACAACC
>JARRJE010000187.1:0-4745 GCA_037379765.1 Deltaproteobacteria bacterium | reverse complement strand
CGTCCCCGAGACGGCATGCAAGCTCTTGATATTCAGCCAGTGTTTCCCCAAGTATGTTCACGACCACCTTGGTCCCCAGCCCTCGCAGGTAAGGGAGCTTCTCGGCCAGAAACCGTTCGAGGCCTACGTTTTCTAGGCCAATGGAATTGAGCATTCCGCAGGCGGTTTCCACGATCCGGGGCGGCGGGTTACCTATCTTTGGTGCCAGGGAAATACCCTTGACGATGATCCCTCCCAACCGGTGTAGGTTGACAAAGGGCGCAAATTCCTCACCGTAGCCAAAGGTTCCGGAGGCCGTCAGCACTGGGTTCTTGAGGACAAGCTCGCCGATATTGATTTGTAGATCAGGGGGTTCCATCGGTTCGTGCTTACAGTATTTAGTGAACTAATTTTTACGAGGTAATCAGAACCAGGCGAGCTCCGTCGCGTCGAATACCGGCCCGTCCTTGCAAACATGAAGGTAGCCTTCAAGATGTGCCCTAGGCAAGGCGCAGCCCAGGCAAGCAGCGAGGCCGCAGGCCATTATTGTCTCCAGTGACACATGACAGGACCAGGAACGCAGATGACAGAGCTGGGCCACCGCTCGCAGCATAGGATAGGGGCCGCAACTGAAAACGTGCCAGGGCCGGTCCTGATCTTCGCGCAGGCTGTCGGTGAGAAGGTCGACTACGTATCCGTGGTGTCCCTCCGAGCCGTCATCGGTAGCGACGTTAACCCGGATGCCGAGGACTTCAAAGTCAGAGGCGATAGCCCGGAGTTCTTCCTGGTTGCGCGCCCCCAAAAGGACCAGCGGTTCGGTCTCCGAATGGCGGAGAAGCCAGGTGACAAGGAAAAACAAGGGCGCTGCGCCCATACCGCCTCCGATAAGGCAATGCCGCGGCCGCATGTCAACGGGAAAACCCTTTCCCAAAGGGCCGACCAGGTCAACCACATCACCCGGACGCAGCTTGGCCATCATTCCCGTCCCTTTGCCCACGACCTTGTATAGGATCTGGACCCGGCCATCGCCGGTTGTCTGATAAATGGAAAAAGGCCGTCGTAGGAGCGGATCGTTCGCAGCCGCGATTCGCAGCATGACGAATTGGCCGGGACACGCCGACGAAGCGATAACAGGGCAGATCAGGGTCATGCGGAAGATGTCCGCAGCGAGCCGCTCGGATTTGAGGACCTCGGCCTTGCTTTGGTATGGGTCAGCCATAGAGGACTTCAGACGATGCAAACTATTTTCGGGAGGTTCTCGGACGCTCGATTGCATCCTGATGGAGGTCAGCGCCCCTCTGAGAAATGGTTCCAGGGGCACTTCGCCCTGCGGACGGGAGAGATCAGCAGGGCGAAATCAGCTGACCATGATGAGCCCCAGCAACCGTTTCAGGTGGTCCGGTGAATTGTACTCGATTTCCAGCTTTCCCCGCGAGCCGTTTTGCACAATGCGACTTTTGGTGCCCAAATAGCCCTCCAGTTCTTTGTGGATAGAGCGACAATAAGTATTGGGAATTACCGGTGCGGGTTTTTTCTTGCGGGGCATAGGTTGGGCGGGATTCTTGGCGGCTTTGGCCAGCTGCTCCGCGTGCCGAACGGACAGCCCTTTGGCGATGATTTCGTCCCGGAGGGAGCGAGCTGCCTCCGGGTCCTCGATTCCGAGCAGGACCCGTGCATGACCGAGCGAGAGGGTGCCTTTGGACAGGTCCTCTTTGGCGTAATCAGGAAGATTGAGGATCCGAAGAAAATTGGCCACGGTCGAGCGCTCTTTGCCGACTTGGGCAGCAACTTCCTCTTGGGTAAGACCGAATTCCCGAACCAGCTGCTCATAAGCTCGAGCCTCCTCAAGAGGATTGAGGTTCTGTCGCTGAATGTTCTCTATGAGGGCCAATTCCAATCGGTCTTGTTCCGTTGCCTCCTTGACCACCACCGGCACCTCGGTGAGTCCGGCCAGCTTACTGGCCCGCAGCCGCCTCTCGCCGGCAATAAGCTCGTAGGTGCCGGAATCGGTGGCCATGACCACCAATGGTTGTAAAATGCCCTTTTTCCTGATGGAGGTGGCGAGCTCAGAGAGAGCGCCGTCATCCATCTCCTTTCGGGGCTGGTAGGGGTTGGGTGTGATGGCCTCAATCGGGCAAAGGAAATAGTTGCGGTTCCTTTTTTCCCTTTGCTCATCATCACCTGGCAGCAATGCGTTTAGCCCCTTGCCTAATGCGCTTCGCTTATTCATGGCTCGCCTCTTTTTATTGCCTTTTTAGAAATTCGCGTCCCAGCTTCAAGTAGCTCAAAGCTCCTGCTGAACCTGGGTCATAGACAAGGGCCGGCTGCCCGTGGCTTGGACATTCGCTCAGTCGGACGTTGCGGGGTATCGTTGTATCATAGACCCGGTTTTTAAAGTGAGTTTTGACTTCCTTGGCGACCTGATACGTCAGCTTATTGCGGCGATCGAACATGGTGAGCAGCAGACCCTCGATCGCCAGCCGGGAATTGTAAGAATTTTTCACCAGACGGATGGTCCTTACCAGTTGACTCAAGCCCTCCAAGGCGAAATATTCACACTGCATGGGGATGAGCACCGAATCAGCAGCAGACAGAGCATTGATGGTGAGCAACCCCAAGGAAGGAGGGCAGTCGACGAAGATGAAGTCGTACTCCTTGGCCAGGGGCGCGAGCACCTTGGCCAGATACTGCTCCCTCTTTTTGGCGTTCATTAGCTCGACTTCGACCCCGATGAGATCAATGTGGGTGGGAAGCACGAAAAATGCCTCGAAGCCATCGATCTGCAGAATAGCCTGGGCGGTATTGGCGCCATCTACATAGCAATGATACAGATGGAGGTCGATTTCCCGACAATCAATACCGAGCCCGCTGCTGGCGTTGCCTTGGGGATCCGAATCGACCAACAGCACTTTTTTGCCGAGTTTGGCCAATGAGGCCGCCAGGTTGATGGAGCTGGTGGTCTTGCCGACGCCGCCCTTCTGGTTGGCCAGGGCGATGATCTTGCCATTGGGCATGCCGTTCTCCTTGGCTTGCGATGAGAGACCTGATCCTGGTTCGTCAAAAACCCACTAAGCAAAAACCATGTTTGTCGTTGCTTTGCAACAGAAAAAATTAAATTTTGAGCCTTTCCGGAAAGAAAGAAGGCGGGTTGAAATAGCTTTGTAGTGGTGTTGCAGGAAAAAAGGGAGGGACAGAAAGGTGAGAAAAAATGCCTGCAAAAAATTATGGGGACCTTGAGCCTAAAATTATGTTTCACGTGAAACAAATAAATTTTTGCATTAAAATCAGTAGCTTAATAGTATATATATTAATTCGGCGGTTTGGAGCATGTCATTAAGACTGATCTGTTCAGCAGTGGTGTGGACTTTTTGCATGCCGGTGCCGAGAATGGCGGTTTTTAGACCGTAGCCGTTGAAAATGTTGGCGTCGCTGCCGCCACCGGCAACGATGAAGTTCAGTTGTCGCCCCAGCCGATTGCCGGCGTCTTCAATCAAACGAACCACTTCATCCCCGCGTGTGAGCTTGAGCGCGGGATATTGGCGGGTGGCTTTAAAAATGAGAGAAGGATGATCAGCGATACGGCCAGTTTCGTCCCGCCATCCCTCCACCGCCTCACTGAAAACCTCCTTCATCCGGCGGGTATAGTTTTCGAGCTTCGACTCGGAATGGCTGCGGACTTCTCCTTGCAGAGTGACGCTCTCGGGCACAATGTTGGTGGCGGTGCCACCGGAGATAAGCCCGATGTTGGCGGTGCTCTCCTCGTCCAGACGGCCCAAGGGCATGGTGGAAAGAGCCACGGCGGCAAGCCGGATGGCATCGATGCCCAGCTCGGGGTTGAGGCCGGCATGGGCAGCCAACCCCTTGATGGTTGCTTCGATCTGATCGGCCGCAGGGGCGCCAATGATCACCTGACTGGTACCAGTACTGTCAAGGGCATAGCCCATAGTAGCTCGCAGCCGGCTGGGATCGAAATGCTTGGCCCCGCGGAGGCCAATCTCTTCAGATGTGGTGAACACGAATTCAACCGGCCCATGGGGCTGCCCCTCGTCGCGCAAAGCGCGCATGACCTCGATGAGGAGGGCAATCCCCGATTTGTCGTCGCCACCGAGAACAGTGTCTCCTTGACTGGTGAAAAGTGGACCCTCGCGGCGAACCCTGACCCCTTTTCCGGGTTGGACCGTATCCATGTGGCAAGCGAAAAAAACGGGTGCGCGCGCCAATGCTCCATCAAAGCGGACCAGCAGATTGCCACAGTCGGAACCTGTCGCAGCCGCCGATTGGTCCTCGCTCACCACCGCTTGAGGAAATTCCTGGGCAAAAAGGTTGCGAAGGTAAGCTGCCACCCTGCTTTCACTGCCGGAAGGACTGTCGATTTCGCAAAGGGTGGTGAAAAGGGCTGCCAGCCGTTCTCCATCGAGTTTCATGTGGGTCACCAAGCAGGAAATATGAGCGGAACCATCGGCGATAGGTTGGAGCTATTGTGCCATATTCTTTGAATAATTGCCATGACGGAACCGGATGCAAAGCCAAGCAAAGTTGCAGTGAATTTCGTAGATAAATCCGCCTGAAAATTATTTTTTTCGGTCACCGTCTCATGAGGTGAACGCGAGAGATGGGCGGCGCGAGCACACGAAGCGAAAATCCAAAGATGGTCGACAAGGCTGTAAATTAAATAAGTCGATTCTTTTGAGCAGCAGCATTTGTTTCACGTGGAACAGCATCCCAATGGCCCGAAACCGCATGGGATGATCGACTAGCGGGCAAGA
>JARRJE010000186.1:0-11459 GCA_037379765.1 Deltaproteobacteria bacterium | reverse complement strand
TTGCAGAGCTAAAGAATTTCCAAGGATTGCCGAACGGATAAATAGGGCGAATACATGAAGAAAGCATTGGTTTCAGGAGGGGCAGGATTTCTCGGATCGGCCATCATCCGGCAGCTGGCGGCCAGGGGCATCCAGCTTGTGGTGGTCGATAAAAACGAGAGCAGGGCGCTGGAGGCCCTGGGTGTCGACTTCCGCCTAGGCGATATCAATGATAAAAACTTTTTAAAGGATGCATGCCGCGGTTGTGATACCGTTTTTCATGTGGCGGCGCGAAAAGGCGACTGGGGACCTCGGAAAGAGTTCCTGACCGTGAACGTGGAAGGTACCCGCAATGTCATTGAGGTCTGCCTAAAGAACGGGGTCCGGAATCTCGTTTACACCAGCACCGCCAAGGTGTTTTTTGACGGAAACGACATCTGCGGGGTCAACGAGAGCACCGCTTATCCGGCCAATATCAAAAGTCCTTACTGTCAGACCAAGATGCTTGCCGAACAGCTGGTGTTGGCAGCAAATTCCGAGCAGTTGAGAACCACGGCCCTGCGTCCGAACCTGATCTGGGGGCCCGGTGATCCCTTTTTCATTCCTGACTTGGTTAAAAAAGGGGCCCTGGGTCGTCTGAGAAAAATAGGCGACGGCCATAATCTGGTGGATTTCTGCTATGTGGAAAATGCTGCCGCCGCTCACCTGCTTGCTGCCGATAACCTGGAACAGTCGGGCAAAGCAGCCGGCGAAGCCTACTTCGTTTCGCAAGGTGAGCCGGTTATCCTCTGGAACTGGATCAATAAGCTGTTCCGACATCTCGAGCTGCAGCCGGTGGAGAACGAAATCAGTTTCAGGAAGGCATACTTGACCGGCTTCACTCTTGAATGGATCCACAAACTACTCCGCCTGCAAAAGGAGCCACGGTTGACACGCTTCCGGGTGGAAGTTCTCGCCCGCTCCCAGTGGTTTTCTATTGCCAAGGCAAAGCGTGACTTGAGATATCATCCGGTGGTCTCCACCGCCGAAGGTTTGCTCAGGACCGTGGAGTGGATCTGGAACGCCGAGTAACGGCTGTTTTGTTGCCGTACTTTTTATAGAAAAGCCTGCCTCAGTCGGACATCAGTCAGGTCGTCTTGTATTATTTCTTTTCGCGAACCTGTATTCCCTGCTTTACTGTTCTTTGACCATGGGACTGCCTCTTAGGCAGCATCGCTCGCGACTTTCCCTACTTTTTATTGCCTGAAACAGCTCTTTATTGTCTGAATGGAATGACTGGCCGAAAAGGAGTTGCCGAGTGACCGGGCGGTCATTATAATGACCGGGTGGTCACAATGAGCGAGATGGTCATCCCCAAGAGCACTTTCCTGAATCTTTCGGAAGAAAAACGCCGGCGTATTGTTCGGGAGGCGGTGCGGGAATTTGCCGACAAGGGCTTCCAGAAGGCCAGCCTCAATGCCATTGTCGCCCGTTTGGGAATCGCCAAGGGCTCGCTCTACCAGTACTTCGATAATAAAGAGGCATTATTCCTCTACCTCTTCGACCAGTTTACCGGACTGGTCAAAGGAACTCTCGCCGAGGTGGCGGCTTTTTCTCGCCAGGCGAATTTTTACGCGCAAATCCGCCTGGCAGCAGAGGCGGGGATCACCTTCATCGATCGGCACCCCGATTTCTATGACATCTATTTAAAACTGCTGTTCGAACAGGACGTGCCGCACCGGGAAGAGCTTATTGCCAAGGTCCGGCTCTTCTCCCGTGATTATTTTGGCCCCCTCTGCGAGGAGGGCCGTCGACGGGGCCAAGTCCGCCAGGATTTGCCTATCGAGATCGTCACTTTCATCCTCGATGCGACTCTGGACCGCTTTCTGCAAGGATATGCCAAGTCTTACTTGGACGGCGGCTTGGCTCTTGCCGGCAAGGACCGGCGTGAGTTGGAGGAAAAGATCGCGGCGATCATTGATGTCTTGCGGGACGGCCTTTTGCCCCGCGGGTAAATGTCCAGCAGCACCAGATCTGCTTTGGCATCGGCCTGTTCGCATAGATGGGCTATAGCGAACAGACCTCTCCGATGCTCATCGCTAGCATCCGCGGCGCTGCTGAACGTTTACAGGACGAAAATTTTGTTTTCTCTGCTCATAGTAGACGAAAAATGCTGCATGCATAAAAAGGAGAGAGATCTATGGAAACAATGGTGAAGACAGCGGGGCTGGGAGACATTCTCGCCAAGATCAAGAACGAGGAACGGCTGTCCATTGAAGACGGCAGGCGGCTGTTTGAAAGCCCGGATCTGCTGGCGGTTGGTTTCCTCGCCAATATCACCCGTGAGCGGCTGAACGGCAGGAAGGCCTATTTCATATACATGTCGAGGAAGTGGCCGGCAAGGTGTGGGAGAGAATCGACGAGCCGATCACCGAGGTCCACATGGTGGGCGGCCTTCATCCCGATCTGCCCTATTCCTATTATCTCGATTTGCTGCGGGCTATCAAGGAAGTGCGGCCGGAGGTGCACATCCAGGCTTTCACCTGCGTTGAGATTGCCCATCTGGCGGAGCTCGCCGGCAAGCCGGTGGCTGATACCCTTCAGGAGCTGCAGGCGGCCGGGCTCGGTTCCATCCCCGGCGGCGGCGCCGAGGTGTTCAGCCCCCGCATCCGCAAGCTCACCTGCGAGAAGAAGCTTTCCGGCGAAGGCTGGCTGGAAGTTGCCAAGACCGCCCACCGGCTAGGAATACGCAGCAACGCCACCTTGCTCTATGGTCACATCGAGACGGTGGAGGAACGGCTGGAGCACCTGGATTTACTGCGTCGCGCTCAGGATGAGACCGGCGGCTTCATGACCTATATCCCTCTCGCCTTCCATCCCAAGAATACGGAGATGGCTGATCTCACCCGCACCAGCGGCATCGAGGACCTGAAGAACATCGCCGTGGCCCGTTGCTTTCTGGACAACTTCCCACACGTCAAGGCTTACTGGGTTATGCTCGGCCTCAAGCTGGCCCAGGTGGGCCTTGCCTTCGGCGCCGACGATATGGACGGTACGGTGAAAGAGGAAAAAATTACCCGCATGGCAGGCGGCGAGTCCGACCAAGCCCTCAGTCGCGAACAGTTGGTGCGGGTGATCCTGGACGCGGGCTATGAACCGGTGGAACGTGACACCCTCTACAATCCGCTCAAAGAGTATTGATGGGGTCGCAAGATAGTCCGATCTGCCGTTGTCGCAGCGAAAGCGCGAAATACTCGACATACTTGTTATGCCTCGGCTCCTTGGACATCGAACTTTTATATTTAGTCATCCGTACTTGGCAAGCGCATCAATAATTGAGAGCTAAAAATGGATATTGAGAAGATCAGTGACAAAGTTCAGGCCGGGGAGCGGCTTTCGGTCGAGGAGGCAATGCTTCTGGCTGAAGAAGGGGACCTTTACCGCTTGGGGTTCCTTGCCGATGGGGTCCGGCGGCGACTGCATCCGGAGCCGATCGTCACCTATGTGATCGACCGCAATGTCAACTACACCGACATCTGCATCTCGGCATGCAAGTTCTGCGCTTTTTTTCGAGGGCCCGAGGACCAGGAGGGTAAGGTTCTCTCCCGGGATGAACTGGGCCGCAAGATTGATGAGACTCTGGCGCTGGGCGGCACCCAGATCCTGCTGCAGGGCGGGCTCCATCCAGATCTGCCTCTTTTGTTTTACGAAGAGATGGTGGCCTTCATGAAGGGGTACGGGATTCACGTTCACGGCTTTTCGCCCCCGGAGATCTGCCATTTCGCCGATCTCTCCCGGCTTGCCACCAGAGAGGTCGTGAGCCGGCTCCAGGAGGCCGGCCTCGATTCCATGCCGGGGGGCGGCGCCGAGGTCCTCTCCGACCGGCCGCGGCAGCTCACTTCACCACGCAAGTGCTCGGCCGACGAGTGGATCCGGGTGATGGGCGAGGCCCACGAGCTGGGGATGCGGACCACCGCCACCATGATGTTCGGCCACGTGGAAACCCTGGCCGAACGTCTGGAGCACTTGGCCCGGGTGCGGGAGCTGCAGGACCGCACCGGCGGTTTCACCGCCTTTATCCCCTGGCCGTTTCAGGCCGCCAACACCGCTCTTCCGGACATCCCGCCGACCACAGGCACCGAGTATCTGAAGATGCTGGCTCTCTCCCGGATCTTCCTGGACAATGTGGACAATGTCCAGGCCTCCTGGGTCACCCAGGGGCCGAAGATCGCTCAAATTTCTCTGTTCTTCGGGGCCAATGATTTCGGCAGCACCATGATCGAGGAGAACGTGGTGGCGGCGGCAGGCGTCAGCTTCCGGCTCTCCGAGGAGGAGATCAGGCGATTGGTGCAGGGCGCCGGCTTTGAGCCCCGGCAGCGATTCATGGACTACCGGCTGGTGGCTTGACTGGGAAAGAGATCACAGACACCACATCTGTCAGCGATCAGAGCAATCCAGCATGCATGGGGTATAGCTGATCGCTCTGCTCAAGAACATCTGTGGCCTCTGTAATCCCCTTTTCCTCAGCAATGGAATGATGTGAGTGATCGATCAACGAGCCAAAAAGACGAGAGGAAAAAGTCTCCGCATCCTTCATCGGGCTCCCCTGGTGGTGCCCATGGCCGGACCGACAGTAATCAGTAGCGGCGGGGTGTTGTGCGCCTATGGTCGGATTCTTGCCGTCGGGCGATTTGCCGACCTGCGGTCGGAAGCCGAAGTGATTGCCGAGCATGAGGAATGTGTTCTCATCCCGGCCTTGGTCAATGCCCACGCTCACCTTGAGCTTTCCCACCTGGCCGCGCTGGGACGGGAAACCGCTGAAACAGCCTCTACAGGCATGGCAGCTTGGATCGCTGCCCTCTTGCAACAGCGGGAAACAGCTCATGCCTCCGACGAGGAAATTGCCGCCGCGGCTCGGGCCGCTTTGGCGGATCTTCAAAAAGCCGGGACAATCCTGGTCGCCGATATCGGCAACCGGCCTGAAAGCGCGATTCTCGGGAAGGGAATCAATGTCGAGGTGCTCTTCTTCCTGGAGTTTCTGGGTTTGTCCCGAGCGGCTGCCGAGGCAGGGCTTACCCATCTTGCGGCAACCGAGGCCGGCACCGGCTGCACGGCCCATGCACCTTATTCCACGGCGCCCCGGCTACTCCAGACTTTAAAAAGAAGGGCCTCAGGCGCCAATCATCTCTTTCCGGTGCATGTGGCCGAATCTTGGGACGAAATCGAGTTTCTTCGCACCGGGAACGGACCTTTTTTGGATTTATTAGAAGGCCGTGGCGTCTGGGACGGCTCCTTCACCACACCGGCAAGCGGCGCGGTGGAATATCTGGAGAACCTGAAAGTACTCGATCACCGGACACTTTGCGTCCATTGCGTTCACTTGACAGAGGAGGAAATCGCCATCCTGGCTGCGCATCGGGCCAAGGTCTGCCTGTGCCCGGGCAGCAACCGAACCCTCGACGTGGGCAGGGCTCCGGTGACGAACCTGCTCGACGCCGGCCTTCGGCCGGCGCTTGGCACCGATAGCCTGGCGAGCAACCCGGGGCTCAATCTTTGGGAGGAAATGCGCCTGCTCCGAGAAGATCATCCGGAGGTCGCGCCGAAAGAAATTTTTGCCATGGCCACTAAAAACGGTGCCGCCGCCTTGGCGGCAGATGGGCAGCTGGGGAGCTTGGCTCCGGGCCGGGAAGCACGGATGCTCGCCATCCGTCAGCCGTCTTCTTTCAGTGAAATTTTCGAGTTTCTGACGACAGTCGGCAAGGAGGCCAGAATCAAATGGGTGAAGTAAAAACCGGATGCAAACCGCGGGCCCGGATCGGCATGGTCAACTTCATCAATACCGCGCCCCTGTATGAAATCTGGCAACGGACGGTGATCCGATCCGACTGGCTTGTCACCGAGGCGCCGCCCACCACTTTGAACCGGATGCTGCATGCCGGTGAGCTGGACCTGGGGTTTGTCTCTTCCCACGAATACGCGTCCCGCCCTGATGAATACCGGATCTTGAGCGATCTCTCCATCAGCGCCACGGGTCCGGTGGGAAGCGTTCTTCTGCTTTGCCGGATGGCCCCGGCAGAGCTGGACGGGCGCCTGGTCGTTCTCAGCTCCCAGTCCCAGACCTCGGCCAGTCTGGTGAAGATCGTCCTGGAAGAATTTTACGGCGTGACGCCGCGTTACATATCGGGTAAAACCACAAGTCCGGAAGCGGCCGCTGCGGCCGCGGTGCTTGCCATCGGTGACGAAGCGCTCCGGCTGCGCTCAGATCCAGCCTTTCCGGTGCGGCTCGACCTAGGGCTGCGGACCATCGCCGACCAGGTGGCTCCCCGCATTCCCATGTCGGAAAAGGAGTGCTACCAATACCTGCGCGGCCTGGAATATGACTTGGGCGAAGAAAAGCAGGCAGCTCTCCGCTGTTTTTTCGAATATCTCATCAAGAGTGGAGAGGCGTCCGTCGGAGCCCTGCCTTTCCAGATTTGTGGATAAGTTTGCATGCTGCAAAATCCTGAAGAAAAAAAGACTTTTGTCCGGGAGAAATTCGCGGCGATCAGCCCCCGGTACGATCTGCTCAACTCGGTTCTGAGCTTTCAGATCGATCGTTACTGGCGCTGGGTCACCACCCGTGAGCTCCGGTCGTTTCCAGAAGGGGCGGTGCTCGATCTCTGTGCCGGCACCCTGCCGCTTTCCTTGGAGCTCACTCGCCAGGCCCCGAAACGACAGGTGGTGGCCATTGATTTCTGCGAAGACATGCTGCGTACCGGCGTGAAGACCATGCCCAGGGATAGCCGGACCGACCGCATTCAGACCGTTTGCGGTGACGGCGAAGAGATTCCGGCCGCTGATGGAAGTTTTTGGGGCATTACCGTGGCGTTCGGTGTCCGCAATCTGGCCAATACTCCGAAAGGCCTCGGTGAAATGTGGCGGGTACTCAAGCCCGGCGGTAAGTTGCTCATTCTCGAGTTTTCCCGGCCACAAAATATTCTGGTCAAGCCGGTCTATAATTTCTATCTGAACAGGGTCCTCCCCAAGGTGGCCGGGGTCGTCTCCGGTGACAAGGAGGCTTATCAATACCTCGCCGACTCCATCGCCGCCTTCTGTGAGCCCACCGAGTTGCTGACATTGATGGCGGATGTCGGCTTTATGAAAACTTATGCCCGGCCGCTTACCTTCGGAATTGTCACTATCTATGTAGGGGTCAAATGAAGCTGATCCTGGCTATAACCGGCGCCAGCGGTTCGCTGTATGTGCCGGAATTTCTCAAGCTGGCCCAAGCCGCCGAAGTGGAGGTGCACGCTGTCATTTCCGATGCGGGCAGCGAGGTGCTGCGTTTGGAGTTGGGTCTGGTCCCTGGGGATCTCGACCCCTACGTGACCGCCTGGCACGGGTTTAAGGATTTCAACGCTCCCATGGCCAGCGGCTCCAGCCAATTCGACGCCATGGTCATCCTGCCCTGCACCATGGGCACCTTGGGTGCGATTGCCAACGGTATCTCGGCCAACCTCATCCATCGGGCAGCCGACGTCATGTTGAAGGAAAGCCGGCCGCTGCTCCTGGCGGCGCGGGAAACGCCTTTCAACCAAGTCCATCTGCGGAACATGCTCAAAGCGCAGAAGGCCGGGGCAGTAATCTGTCCGCCCATGCCTTCTTTCTATCATCAACCGGAAAGTCTTACCGAGATGGCCCGGTTTTTCGCTGGTCGCCTCTGTGATCTCTTGGGAATTTCGGTAGGAGGCCTGAAGCGATGGGGAGATGAAGGCAGTGGTTGAGCGGATGAGTGGTGAGATGGTTGGGTTTACTCATCCTCTCAACCACTCATCCACCTCCCCGCTCTATTTTGATGAGCCACAGGCATGCTGAAAAAAATCAAAATCCTGCTCGAGATGATCAAATTCGAGCACACCATTTTCGCCCTGCCGTTTGCATTGACGGGCGCCTTCCTTGCCGCCCGGGGAGTGCCTTCCCTCGCGGTTTTCGGCTGGGTGCTGCTGGCGATGGTGGGGGCGCGGACCGCGGCCATGGGCTTCAACCGCATCGCCGACCGCGAATTCGATCGCCGCAATCCACGTACCGCCAACCGGGCTCTGGCCACCGGCGAGGTCAAAATGGCCGAGGCCTGGGCCATGGTGATCATCGCCTCCCTGCTTTTTTTCGTGGCCTGCGCCAATCTGAACCGGCTGACCCTGCTGCTGGCCCCCTTTGCCCTGGGGCTCACCTTTTTCTATTCGCTCACCAAACGATTTACCTCGTTGTGCCATCTCGTTTTGGGGGTGGCGCTTGCTTTTTCTCCTTTGGGCGGCTATGTCGCGGTCAAGGGAACCCTCGCCGGCTTTCCGTGGGCTCTGTCGGTTGCGGTTCTCTTCTGGGTGGCCGGCTTCGATACCGTTTATGCTTGTCTGGACGCCGATTTCGATCGCCAAGCAGGGCTTTTTTCGCTGCCGGCACGACTCGGTCGGAAAAATGCCTTCGGACTCGCCGTTTTTTTCCACGTCGTTGCCTTTCTCCTCTTTTTTGCCACCGGACTTGTTTCGGATCTGAACTATTTTTTCTATTTGGGCCTGGTCTTGACCGCCATTGCTCTCTTTTATCAACATCTGGTGGTGAATCCGCGTGATCTCTCCCGCATCCAGCTTTCCTTTTTCACCATGAACGGCCTGATCAGCCTGACTATCTTGGCGGCGACCTGGCTTTCACTTGCTACGAGCTAATTTTATTTGTTCTAATAAACTTTAGCCGTCCCCGGAGTTTCCTTGACTTATTTCATTGGAACCTCTTTAATTTCCTTACCACCCATTCCATTTCAACCGAGGAGATCTTCATGAAATTTCAAAGCAATCGGTTATGCAATGCCGCAATCCTGGTCTTGCTGGCGGTGTTTGCCGCGAGCTCGGTCCTGGCCGCGGAACAAGATAATACTCAGAAAAAAGCGGCGGTGGTCAACGGTTCAGTGATCACCCGGAATGACTTCAACCGGGAGGTGAAGGTACTTACGAACCGTTTTTCGGCCATGGGCCAAAAGCCGAATGAACAGCAGATGGCCGAGCTCAAGGAAGCGGTGCTGAATAAAATGATCGAGGGCAAGCTGCTCTTTCAGAAAGCCCAGGAAGAGGGGACCATAGTGAACGACAAGGCCGTGGCGGATAAGCTGGCCCAAATCAAGACCAGGTTCCCGAATGAGGAGAAGTTCAATCAGTCGATGGCCAGCATGGGCGTCTCCGAGGCGGACCTGAAGTCCCAGATCAAGCAGGGGCTGACCATCCAGAAGTTCCTGGATCACAAGTTCATTCAGAAGATCAAGGTTTCCGACAAGGAGGCCCAAAAGTTCTACGAGGAGAATAAGGATAAGTTTAAGCAGCCGGAAATGGTGAGGGCCAGTCATATTCTCATCAAGTGTCCGAAGGACGCTGATGAGAATACCAAGAAGGCGGCACGTAAGAAGATCGAGGAGATCAAGAAACAGCTCGATCAAGGCGCCGATTTTGCTGAGTTGGCCAAGAAGGATTCCCAAGGTCCGAGTAGTTCTAAAGGAGGCGATCTGGGCTTTTTCCGCAGGGGTCAGATGGTGCCGGCTTTTGAAAAGGCGGCCTTTGCCCTGAAACCAGGGCAGGTGAGCGATGTTGTCGAAACCCAGTTCGGCTATCACCTGATCAAGGTGCAGGAGAAAAAGCCGGGAGGGACCCTATCTTTTGCTGATGCCAAAGACCGGATCAAGCAGTTCCTCGAAAAGAAGGAAGTCAAGGAGCAAGTTGAGACTTATCTCGCCGAGCTGAAGAAAAAATCTAAGATCGAAACCTTCCTGCCAGCGAAAGCCAGTTAAGGGCTACCCGTCAATACAAACACGAAGGGCGATTCCGAACTTGGGATCGCCCTCTTTTTATTGTTCTCCCCAACCAATTTTAGGTGGGCTCAATCAGCCCCTCCAGAGAGTTTCCTCCTACGCAGATTCTCGATCAAGATCTTTTCTGAGGAAAAGGCCGCTGGCTGGTCCCAGTATTCAATGATCCGTCCTGCCAGATCGGCAATGCACCGGGCAGCGGGGCTTTCTGGATGGCGTTCCAGGAGGATCCCTTTCTGTTGGGTCATGCGGCGTGCCTTGTTATCGAAATACACGAAGCCGAAGCAAGCTCCATCCAGGGACAAATTTTGTCTCATGATTTTCTGAAGTTTCGGCCAGAGTTGCAAATCTTCCGGCCGATCCCCCATGTTGAAGATAATCCGGGGCTCGAACTCGGAGCATGTTCGCCTTACCTTGGCCGCCAATCCTTCGTCCTGCTTGGCGATCATGTTCAGCAGATCATCTACTTTGAGTGGTGCGGCATTGGTCGGCTGCCTGAAGGCAGCAAGCAGATGGTCGAACAGCTTCCGGTTTTGGGGTTTGATCAAGCCGGTGATCAAGCGGAACATGAAATTGCGTAGGAACATGAGAAAATTCATGACGGCGGGAGTGTCGAAAGTGGTGACGATGGCCGCCCTGCGGGTCATGCCGAACAGATTGAGCGTGTTGAAGGAGCTGCCGGCCCCGAGGTCGAGCAGGAGGAATCGTGCCGGAAGGCGGTACAATTCCTTCATGAGGGCCAGCCGTTGGTCGAAGGGGATGTTGGGGCCATAAAAGGCGTGCGGCCGTCGCCGGGCAGGAACCGGAAGTTGGGATAGGCAGTGGGAACGAGTAAATCCTGAAGGCCGGAACGCCCGCCTTTCAGAAAATCGCCGATGCCAGGATATTTGTTGGGCATTCCCAGCATGGTATGCAGGTTGGCCCCGCCCAGATCGAGGTCTGTGGCCACTGTGGCATGGCCTGCCTTGGCCAGCGCGGTGGCCAAATTGACGGTGAGCATAGCTTTTGCCGACCCCGCCCTTGCCGCTTGCAATGGGGTTGATTGTAGTGCTAGTGTCCCGTGCGGTAAATTATTTCGGTCAATTGCTGAGGCATCGTGGTTCCTCGCAAGGCGCACAAAGATGAAGCATAGCAGCGCTATGTGAACTTTGGGCAACGCGGCGAGGGGCCGCGAGGACCAGCAATTACTAGAAGGGATTTACCAAACAGGACACTAGACGCACCCCGTCGGTTTTGGTAGTCCCGCATATCGGCAGGCCTGTTTGGCAGGTCCTCCTGGAAACAGCTGGAACAGATATTTCATAGTGCCTTTTTCCGGACCCAGTACCTTGCGGATTTCCCTGGCAAGGAACTGAATGGTGGGTGCGATCTGATATTTCCGGTAATAATCTCTCAGAAAGAAGATAACCTCCCAGTGCGCATCGGATAGGGTAATTCCGTCCTGGTCTGCCAGATGGCGAGCGAGATTTTCGCTCCAGTCGGTGAGTTTGAAAATGTAACCGGTATCGAAAAGGGTTATCTGTTTGCCCTGAAATTCCATGTTCAACATGACTAACTCCTGTTTCCCAATCTATTTCCGGATCCCGGCGGGCGGGAATGATAAAACAAAAAATAATGAAGATTAGGCCATTAGCAGCACCGCACGGTGCCGCAAATGTTCGCGGTCAGGGGC
>JARRJE010000185.1:0-4784 GCA_037379765.1 Deltaproteobacteria bacterium | reverse complement strand
GAGAGGAGGGATGGACCGGCACCTCCACCTGACCGCCCAGCACCCGCAGCTGATCGATCGCCGCCGGCCGGTAGACATCAGCCGGGACCAGGTAGGGATGGCGGCCCTTGCCCTTCAGCAGGCGGGCCAGCTTGCCGGAAGTGGTCGTCTTGCCCGAGCCTTGGAGCCCCACCAGCATAATGACCGCGGGCTGCTTGCCTCCGAGATCGAGAGGCTCGGCCTGGCCGCCAAGCAGCTCGACCAGCTCATCGTGAACGATTTTCACGACCTGCTGGCCGGGCGACAGGCTCTGCAGGACCTCCTGGCCAACCGCCTTTTCGGCGACGGAGTTGACGAACTCCCTTACCACCTTGAAGTTGACATCGGCTTCAAGGAGGGCCATGCGGACCTCCCGCATCGCCTCGCCGATATTCTCCTCGGTGAGCCGGCCGTGGCCGCGCAGGTCCTTGAATACTATATTTAAACGGTCTGAGAGACTCTCAAACATTATGTTGATCTCACAAAAACCTCCAGATCCCGGCGGGCGGGAAGGAGGAAACAACAACTAACACAGCATGGACCGTCGGCGGAGCGACTCTATGCAAGGCCGACAATCATCGTTCACCGTCGGTCGGAGTAAAATTTCCCTTCAAGTCTGCATCGGGTTTGGCCGGAGCGGACACCGCTCCTGACCAGGACAGGGAAATCCGACCACCATACTTCCCGGGAGCGAAGATGTCAAGCACCGGCTGCCCCCTGAGAAATCAGCGGGGCCGCGATCCTGCTTATTCTTTCACATTCTCCCCGGAGCTTCAACCAACAGTGCCGATTTCCTCACGGGCGCGGACCAAGGTCTTGGGATTTTCAACCTGCAGGAAAGTGCAGGAATGGGCAGCCGGCACGATTTTCTTCAGAAGGCCGGTGAGCACGGTCTTCGGGCCGACTTCGATGAAAGTTTGCACCCCGCGGCTCAGGAGCTCATTGACGATCTCATGCCAGCGCACCGTGGAGGCGATCTGCCGGGCCATGGTCTCGCGGATTACTTCCGGCTTCTGCTCTTCCCGGGCGGTGACGATGAAAAGTACCGGAATGCGCGGGGGTTGGAAGGGGATGGAGGCCATGATCTTTTCAAAATCCGGCACCGCCGCCTGCACCAGGGGGCTGTGCCAAGCGCCGCTTACTTTCAGGGGCACCGTTTTACCGCCTCGTTTGCCTACTTCAGCCGCGGCTGCTTCCACCGCCGGCGCCTCGCCCGAGATGACCACCTGCTTTTCGGAGTTATGGTTGGCGACGGTGACCACTCCCTTATTGACAGAGTTGAGGACAACCTGCACTTCCTCGAGGGTCAGTCCGAGCACCGCCCGCATGGTTCCCGGGTTTCTGCTCGCTTCCCGCTCCATCAATCGTCCCCTTTCGGTGACCAGCCGCAAGGTATCCGCCGGGGTCAGCACCTCTGCGGCACAGAGAGCGCTGTACTCCCCGAGGCTGTGGCCGGCCAGAAAATCAGGCCTGATGCCCGCTTTTTTCACCGCCCGCCAGCAGATGAGATTGGTCATGGTCAGCGCCGGCTGCAGGTGGACGGTGCGGGTGAGCTCAGCCATGGGCCCTTCCAGACACAGCTGCCGCAACGGGAAGCCGCTTACCTCCTCGGCGGTGGTCATAAGGGTTGCCGCCTCCGGGTCCGCTTCGAGAAACTCTCTCCCCATGCCGATGACCTGCGATCCCTGTCCGGGAAAGAGGACCGCTATTTTGCCTGCTGCTGCCATGAATGTTACTCCTTCCGTAATGCTGAAAACCTCGAAGTCGAGAGACAACGCGCCCTCTACTTTTTCCCCTCCGATCGCCAGCCTCTCAAGCTGCCCACGATGAGCAATCCCGCGCCGATGGTGATCGCCGCATCCGCTACGTTGAAGGCTGGCCAGTGATAGGTGCCGATATATACATCGAGAAAATCGATCACCTGCCCGAAGCGCAGCCGGTCGATGAGATTGCCCATGGCCCCGCCGGCAATCAATCCGAGGGCGGTTACCGCCAGCTGCCCTTCATGGCGGAAGTGCCTGTAGGCGAAGACAAGGGCCACCAGGGCCGCCAAGGACACCCCGACAAAAAAAGCCTGACGCAGGTCGGTTTCCCGGCCGGCCAGAAAGCCGAAGGCAGCGCCAGTGTTGGTGACGAAGGTCAGGTTGAAGAAGCCCGGCAGCACCGCCCTACTTTCGTGCAGGGCAAAGGTGCTCATGACCCACCACTTTGTGAGCTGGTCGAGAAGGATCACTCCGGCCGCTCCTAAGAGCGGTCCGCGGACAGAAGCACTAGAGGCCAAGCCGGGTCACCACGTTTGCGCAGCGGCTGCAAAGCTGCGGGTGTTGCTCGTTGCCGCCCACGGTTTCCGAACGAATCCAGCACCGCTCGCACTTGCCGCCGGCTGCCGGTTTGACCAGAATGGAAAGCTCCGGCAGCTCTTCTGAGCGGTAGCCTTCCGGGCCGGTTTCCGACACCAGACGCAAGTCGGAGACGATGGTAATCGTTTTGAGCAGCTCCCAATTCTCCGTCAAAAATTCTGCGAGCTCGCTCTGCACCGCCACCTCCACCTCGGCCTCGAGGGAGTGGCCGATCACCTTGTTCCGGCGGGCCAGCTCCAAGGCCTTGGTGAGCTCGGCACGCACCGCCAGCAGCCGCTTCCACTTCTTCTCCAGTTCCGGCCGCAGGTGCTCGTCCCGCGGGGCCGGGAATCGGGCGATATGCACCATCTCCTCCCGGCCGGGCGCGGCGGGTAAATGTTCCCACGCCTCGGCCGCGGTAAAGATCAGAATGGGGCTCATCAGCCGCAGGACCCCATCCACCACCTCATAAAGGACGGTCTGGGCGGCGCGGCGGTCCTTGTCTCCGGCAAGGGAGGTGTAGAGCCGGTCCTTCAGAATATCGAGGTAGAGGGCGCTCATGGTGACCGTGCAGAACTGATACAGGCCGTGGAACACAGCGTGAAACTCGAATGTCTCGTAGGCCTTGGCCACCTTCTGCTTGAGCTGCTCCAGCTCGTGGAGCGCCCACCGGTCGAGCTCGCCCATGTCGCCGTAAGCCACCCGGTGGGCGGTGGGCTCGAAGTCGGCCAGGTTCCCCAGGATGAAACGGATAGTGTTGCGAATCTTCCGATAGGCGTCGGAGAGCTGTCGCAGGATATCGTCGGAGATCTTGATGTCGTCACGGTAATCCTCGGAGGCCACCCAGAGGCGGAGGATTTCGGCGCCGTATTTTTCGATGATTTCCGAAGGGGCGATGACGTTTCCGAGGCTCTTGGACATTTTCTTGCCCTGGCCGTCCACCACGAAACCGTGCGTGAGAACGCTTTTGTACGGCGGCACGCCCCGGGTGCCCACCGAGGCGAGCAGCGAGCTTTGAAACCAGCCGCGGTGCTGGTCGCTGCCTTCGAGATAAAGGTCTGCCGGGCTCTCGAGCTCGGCCCGCTCCTCTAGCACCGCCGCGTAGCTCACCCCGGAATCAAACCAGACGTCGAGGATGTCTTCTTCCTTTTCGAACTCGTCTCCGCCGCATTTGGCGCAGGTCGCATGATCGCCCAAGAAGTCGGCCGTCTCCCGCCGGAACCAGGCATCCGCACCCTCCTTGGAGAAAAAATCGACGATCCGGGCGGCAACCTGCTCGTCACAAACGATCTCCCCGCACTGCCGGCAATAGAACACGGTGATGGGCACGCCCCAAGCCCGCTGCCGAGACAGGCACCAGTCAGGCCGGGACTTCACCATGCCGTAGATCCGCTCCATGCCCCACTTGGGGACCCAGGAGACCTGGCGAATGGCGTTAAGCGCCTTTTCGCGGAGGTCGTTCTTGTCCATGGCGATGAACCACTGCTCCGTGGCCCGGAAATTGACTGGGCTCTTGCAGCGCCAGCAATGTGGATAGCTGTGGGAGAGGGTGCTTTCCCGGACCAGCAGACCCTGCCGGGCCAGATCGTCGTTGATCTTTCGGTTGGCCTCGAAGATGGGCATCCCGGCATAGGGCCCGGCCTCGGCCGTGAACCGGCCTTCGCTGTCCACCGGCGACAGTATAGGCAGATCATATTTGATGCCGCTCAGATAATCCTCCCGGCCGTGGCCGGGTGCGGTATGGACGATGCCGGTGCCGGTATCCAGAGTGACGTAGGAAGCGAGGATCATGAGCGAATCGCGGTCGAGGAACGGGTGTCTCGCCTTGCGCCCTTCGAGCTTGTCCGCCGAAAAAGTGGCGAGGATCTTGTAATCGTTCCGGCCGAATTTTTCAAAGGCCTGGGTCACCAGCCCTTCGGCGAGCAGCCAGACCTCGTTGTCCACTTCGACAGCGGCATAGGTGTAATCGGGGTGAAAAGCCACCGCCAGGTTGGCGGGCAGGGTCCAGGGAGTGGTGGTCCAGATCACAACATAGACCGTGCGGCCGGCGAGCACCGGCACCACGTCCCCCAGGTCCTCGTTCACCGGAAATTTGACGTAAATGGAGGGCGAGGTGTGATCGTGATATTCCACCTCCGCCTCGGCCAACGCGGTGCGGCAGGAAGAGCACCAGTAGACCGGCTTTTTGCTGCGCACCACCGCGCCGGAAAGAAGAAACCGGTTGAATTCCCGGGCAATGGCCGCTTCGTAACCGTAGTTGATGGTGAGATAGGGGGCCTCCCAGTCGCCGAGGACTCCCAGCCGTTTGAATTCCGCCTTCTGGATCTTGATCCACTTCTCGGCGTACTTGCGGCAGGCGCCCCGGAAGGCCAGCTTGGAAATCTCCCTCTTCTTGGGGCCAAGCTCCTTGTCCACGTTGTGCTCGAT
>JARRJE010000184.1:0-4795 GCA_037379765.1 Deltaproteobacteria bacterium | reverse complement strand
GACCAATTTTTGATGTGCTCTTCCGACCGGAAGAGGTTCATGGTGCTTCAAGCATATGGCAGGCGCTGGTGCCATCGGACGAAGGGCATAGCGACATATCCCCTGATGTCCTCCGGCTCCGCGTTCAGCACTTCCCCATCCCGCATCTCAACCCGGATGGGCTCCCCGCAGTCAAGGCAGGGGGCGTCGACCCGGACTACCTTGCCTGGAAACAGCCAGCAGACCGCCAGCGATTCGAAGCCTCACTGGCCGAACCACTTCTGCTCGCCGTCGACAGTGATGCGGTACTGAGTGGGAAGGTTGCTGAACGGCGCGAAGCTGCTGATGTAATCTGTTTCCGGAAAAAGCCACCGAAGATTCCTGCCGCCATCAGATCGTGCAATCCCTTTCTGGCCTCCTCGACCGGAATCTCTAACTCACCGGCAATCTCCGTTTAATGTGGAGCCCTGCCGGTGACCACCATATCCTGGATGACGGCATGGTACGTCTTGTCCAACAAATCCGATGAGCTCATGAGGTGCCTCCCTAAGGTGAATATTTGAGAAAAGAACGTCATGGCCGAACCTGCTTCCTCATTATATCAGAGCAGGCAGGTCGGATATCCGGGCATGAAGGCAAAATGATCAAAATGGAGGATGCCGGGCACCAAAGAGGGAGAGCAAGTTTTTTTCCCGTACCGCTTATGTTTTAATTCTGAGAAAACCATACTTAATTATTGACAGTTAATCACAGCGCCCATATCCTCGACACTGGCTCGAATGGCGCGTTGCCATGGCAACTTGAGACGCTGCTGGTCCCAATTTGCAAAGGGAATAAGCCGGCCCCGAAGTTTCCGGCAATCCCCAAAAAAGAAAATTTAAGGTAAGTTTCCCGAATCAAGGGATTACTCTATATCAGGTCATGAAACGTCGATTCGCAGTCATTGCCGCCATTCTCGTTGTTGTCGCCGGAGGCATCACATACTGGCTTACCCGCCCGCCCCAGTCGATCGTGCTCACGGGCATCGTGGCGACCGATGATGTCCGGGTGAGCTCCCAGATCGAGGGGCGTTTGCAAAAGCTCCTGGTCCAACAAGGCGACACGGTCAAAAAGGGTCAATTGCTGGCCATTACAAAACCCGAGGAATGGAAAGCCGACCGGGATTACTATGAAAACACAGAGAAGGAGTCGGCTGCCAATGTGAAGCAGGCCAAAGCGGACTTGGATTTCCAAGAGGCCCAGACGCGTGACCAGATCCGCCAGGCGCAGGCCAATCTGGCCATGTACGAGAATCAGGTAAGTCAGGCCGAGGCTGATTTGGAGTATGCACGGCTTAGCTTCGGACGAGCCAAAGCCATGCAGACCCAGAAGATCAATTCGGAGGAGGATTACGACCAAGCGCGGACGAATTACGCTGCCGTCAAAGCGCATGTCGAATCCTTGCACAAACAGGTGCAGGCGGCGGAGGCCGCGTTGGCGCTGGCCCGGGCCAATGCCGAACAAGTCGCCGCCCGGAGGGCCGCCTTGACCGCCAGCACCCATCACCTTGCCGCCGCCCGAGCCCAGACGGAAAAGGCCGACGTGTATCTCGGCTATACGGAGGTTCGCGCCCCGATCGACGGCATCGTCGACGTGCGGGCTGCCCTTCAGGGCGAGGTGGTGACCGCCGGCCAGGCCATCGTCACCCTGGTTAACCCCGACGACCTCTGGGTCCGGGTCGACGTGGAGGAAAGCTACATCGACCGCATCCACCTGGGCGACAAATTGATGGTGCGCCTCCCCTCCGGCGTCACCCGCGAGGGAACGGTTTTCTTCCGTGGGGTGGATGCGGACTACGCCACCCAGCGCGATGTCAGCCGCACCAAGCGCGACATCAAGACCTTCGAAATCCGCCTGCGCTGCAATAACAGCGACCGCAGCCTGGCCTTGGGGATGACCGCTTACGTTACCCTGCCGCTGAGGTGATCACAGTGACGGCCGCCGGGGCACCCGCCCTTCCCCCTCCGAGGTTTGACGTTGAGGTCGACAACCTGACCAAGTTCTTCGGCGATTTCTGTGCGGTCGACCACCTCAGCTTCACGGTCAACCACGGCGAGGTCTTCGGCCTTCTCGGACCCAACGGCGCCGGCAAGTCGACGCTCATCCGCGTGCTCACGACACTCGTCGCCCCCACCTCCGGCCAGGCGCGCATCATCGGCCACGACATCGTTCGCGAGCCCAACGAGGTTCGCCAGGCCATCGGCGTGATTCCGCAGGCCATGACCTCCGACCTCGACCTGAGCGCTATGGAGAACATGACCATTTTTGCCAAGCTTTACGGAATCCCGCGCGCCAGTCGCCGTCAGGTGATCCATGAGCTCCTCGAGGCGGTGGACCTCATGCCCTGGGCCGACAAGCCGGTCAGAATGTTCTCCGGCGGCATGCGGCGCCGGCTGGAGATTGCGCGCGGGTTGGTCCACGAGCCGAAGGTCTTCTTCCTCGATGAGCCGACCACCGGTCTGGACCCGGTCTCCCGGGTGTCCGTGTGGGAGATGCTCACCAGGCTCAAAGAGGAACACGACCTGACCATCATCCTCACCACCCATTACATGGACGAGGCGGACAAACTCTGCGACCGCATCGCCATCGTGGATCATGGAAAACTGGTGGCCCTCGATGCGCCCTTGAAGCTCAAGGCTTCGATTCCAGGTAAAAACGTGATCGAAGTAAGCTTCGCCGAGGTGCCGGCGGGATGGGCGCATACCCTCGAAACCCTGCCGGAGGTGGCCGAGGTCAAGGCGGAGGATCAGGTTTTTCGCATCGCCTCCCAAAATGGGCCCCGCACCACGGTGGCCCTGATGGATGCCGCCCGAAAGGCAGAGGTGGCCATTGCCTCCCTTTCCGTGCAGAGCACGACGCTTGACGATGTCTTCGTCCACTACACGGGCCGGCAGCTGCGCGATGCGCTCCAGACCCCGGCCGCCAGTGAAAGCCCATTCATGCGGCGGCGGGAATGAGAAGCGTGGCCCAAAATTTGTACGGGATCTTCCAGGGCGGCTATTTTCGGCAGGTGAAAAGCCTAAGCAAAAACTGCATTTTTTACTGGGATTCAGGTGAGAAACCATGAAAATCGGGTTGAATCGAATCTTGGCCCTCATCGAGCGCGATCTACGCCGCTTCCGCCGCAGTCCCACGCTGATGATCGTCTCGATGTTTTTCCCGCTGGTCCAGCTCGTAGTCCTCGGTTACGCCTTCGGGGGCAAAGTGAAACATCTGGAAGTCGGTGTGGTCGACCAAGACCACCGAGTCCCCGCCGTGCAGCTGAAGGAGATGTTCAACGCCGTGGCCGCCAATGCGCAAACATTTGAGACCATCGCTTACACCGACGAGGGGAAGGCCATGCAAGATCTGCGCACCGGCCGCATCAACGGAGTCCTGAGCATTCCTCCAGAATTCTCGCGCAAGGTGCTGGCCGGAGCCAACCCCCGCATCGCCCTCATCGAAGACAACACGGACCAGTTCAGCTCCTCCGCCCTGGCCGCGAGTCTCAACGAAATCCTCAGCGCTTACAACCAAAAGCCGGTGCCCTCCCGGCAGACCAGCAACGTCAATCTGTCGGTGGTCGAAGTCTACCCCTACGTGCCTTACATCCAGTATCTGCTCCCCGGCACCATCGTACTGTCGATCTTCGTGTCCGCCATGATCGGCGGGGGCATTATTTTCATCGACGACAAAGCGCGTGGCCTGCATGAAGGGTATCTGGTGACCCCCATCACCAAGTTCGACCTCATCCTGGGTTTCAATCTCGCCGGAGCCCTGAAGGCGGTCCTGGCCGGCCTGGTGCTGGTCACCTTCGGCTCGCTGATTGCCGGCATTCCGGACCCTCTCAACCCACTGCGTCTGGCACGGATGCTGTTTCTAGTGGGGTTGACATCGCTTTCACTCATCAGCATGATGTTCTTGCTCATGGTAAGAGTAAGCGCTCCCCTGGTCCCCCGCGCACTTTTCGGGGTGCTCAACACCGTGCTGTTTTTCCCCAGCGGCGCGGTCTACCCGACTAAGGCTTTTCCGCCCTGGATGAAAGCCATTACTGTGGTCGAGCCGTTCACCTACGCAGTCCACGGATTCAAATCCCTGATCCTGAAAAATACGGGCCTCACTGCCATCGGCGGCGATCTTCTATTTTTGAGTATTTTCACACTTCTGGCCTTGGCCGCCGCCACATTGCTTTTCCGCCGCACTCTCTGAAATGTCCGATGGGCAATAAACAAGTTCTGATTTCTTTCCCCGAATTTGGCCGAGAGGTTGCAGGAAAGGCAATCACAAGTCCTGTTTCTTTTCCTGTAAAATTCGAGATTTGACCTTCCGGTGAACGGTTCCAATTGCCTGGAAAGGAAAAATTCCAGAAGCCGTCCCTTGCAAAATATCAAAATCGCATTCCCTTATGGGCCGCATTATTCGATTTTACGGTTCGCTGAAAACTATTCATTTCACAACTTACGAAAAATGATCTTGACTTTTGATTGAGTGTTCACTTAATATTCTTGAGCAAATACTCAAAAACAATTTTTCCACATTCCCCACGCCTCAATCCTGTTTGAAAATATGGCCCCCGCCAAAAACCTGATAAACAAGACCCAGCAAAAACTAATCCAGGCCACCGAACGCCTCCTGCACAGGGATGGTTTGGCTCGGGTCACAACCCGCGAGATTGCCAAGGAGGCCGGGGTGACCGAAGGGGTGATTTACCACCATTACCGCGACAAGGCCGAGCTCCTGCTGGCAGTGACAGGCAACAGCATGGGCGATTTCCGGGAGGTACTGAACAGCCTTCCCT
>JARRJE010000183.1:0-4800 GCA_037379765.1 Deltaproteobacteria bacterium | reverse complement strand
TTTGCGTAATTAGAGGGCCAGAACCGGCTGGTCAAGAAGCTGGAGAACCCCTTTGGTCGAATCCATAACCACCTCGAGGCCCAGGGGCAGGATGTGGTTGTCGCGGCTGTGCCCGACCGGGAAGTTGGCCCAGACCGGAAAAGGCTCATCGGCAAACAGCTCCAGCACCCGTTGCCATATCGGCTCCGGATCCCCACAGCCTTCGAAACTGCCGAGGATGAGGCCGGCCAGCCCCGCGAAACGACCGGCGGTGTGGAGATGGGTAAGCATTCGATCGATGCGGTAGCGGGCCTCGCAAACGTCCTCCAGGAATAACACCGCGCCCTGCCAGGATTGCTCCCAGGGGGTGCCCACCAGGTGGACCAGGCTCGCCAGATTGCCGCCCAGAAGCCGACCGCACGCGCGGCCCGGTTTGAGGATCTCCAACCCGGCAGGGCGCAGGGTATCAGGATGTCGGCCGGCGAGCATTTCGAAGAAGGCGTCCAGCGAGGCCCGGTCGCTCTTGGCAAGTGTGGTGAGCATGGGGCCGTGAAACGTGACCAGCCCGATCGCCCCACCGATGGCGGCATGAAGGACGCTAATATCGCTGAAACCGACAAAAATCTTGGGCCGGCGGCGGATGAGATCCATCTCCACCAGAGGAAGCAGGCGCAGGCATCCGTAACCGCCGCGGGCCGCGATCAGGGCCTTCACTTCGGGAGCGGCCCACAAGTCGTGCAATTCTTCGGCACGCTCAGCATCGGTTCCGGCCAGGTAGCCTCGACGGCGCATGATCTCCCGGGAAAAGCGCACTTCGAAGCCGGCTTCCCGGAGCAGCCTGACCCCGGCAGTAAAATCCCCCTCATTGAGCACCGGCCCGGCCGGAGCCGTCACGGCGATGGTATCGCCCTTTTCAAGTCGCGGCGCCAAAACCGGCGCGGTTCTATTCATCTTCATGACGTTCATAAAGCAAACGCAGCCCCTCCAGGGTGAGCATGGGCTCGAGTGCCTCGATGGAGGCAGCTTGCGGCGCGACCGAAGCAGCCATGCCGCCGGTGGCGATCACTTTTGGGGTGGCCGGAGCCATTTGCTGCCGGATGCGGCCGACCAGACTGTTCACCAAGCCGCTGTAACCATAAAAGATGCCGGCCTGAATGGCAGCCACCGTGTTGGTGCCGATGGGCGAGGCGGGCGGCTCCGAAATGTCCAGGCGGGGCAGCTTGGCTGCCTTGTGTCCCAAGGCTTCAAGCGAGATGCCGATCCCCGGGACGATGGCGCCACCCAGATAGGCCCCGTCGGCCGAAACGCAGTCGAAGGTGATGGCGGTTCCGAAGTCGACGATGATCAGGGCCCCCGGATAACGGTGATAAGCGGCCACCGCGTTCACTAAGCGGTCGGCCCCCACTTCAGCCGGCCGGTCGGTGAGAACCGGCATGCCGGTATCGAACCCGGGCTCGACGAAAATGGGATCGAGCTCCAAATGCTTGCGGCTGAACGTGCGCCAGGCGGTTGTCATCCGGGGTACGACGCTGGCGATAATCACCCCGTGGATCTCGTCGAAGGAGAGATTTTCCAGGCCGAGCAACCCCCGAAAGGTGACCGCCAGTTCGTCGCCGGTAGTCTCGGCCTGGGTGGCGAGTCGCCAGTGAAAACGCAAGGCGCCGTCCTTGAAAAGACCGCAAACCACATGGCTGTTGCCGACATCGACGGTGAGCAGCATGGATTTATATCCCGAGAAGAGGAAAATGGCATGCTAAGATTTGGCTTATGCTCGCTCCACTTGTTCGGAGGCGATCTTACCAGAAAACAGTCGGCCATGTCCAAAAAAGATGCCAGAGTGGACGGCTGGTCTGTGGAGAAGGTACTCCCTTTTCACGATCCTCTCCTTTCTGCAATTTGCCGGCAGTGCGCAACAATTTCACTTCCGAGGAAACATCCGGGAAGGGAGCTTTCATAAGGGACTGCAGCATGAAAGAGCATCATCTTTGCAGAAAAAAATTGCAAAGTGCCTAACATCCTGCTTTCCTAAATTATATCCGACCACATTTCTTTTCCGGACCTTACATCAGAGCGGAGCAAATCATGAGTGAATATATTCAGGTGATGACCACGGTCGCCCAGAAGGAAGAGGCGCAAGCGATTGCGGAGGCGGCGCTCGAAAACCGGCTGGCCGCCTGTGTCCAGATTGTTGGACCGATCACCAGTATGTACTGGTGGGACGACGACATCGATAAGTCGAGTGAATACCTTTGCATCATCAAGAGCCGGCAGGACAAGTACAGCGAACTGGAAAAGACGATCCGCGCCGCCCACTCCTACGACGTACCGGAGATCCTCTCGGTGCCAATCACCGCTGGTAGCAAGGATTACCTGAAATGGCTGGATAGCGAATTGAAAAAGAAGTGAAGTGATGGCAGCCGAACACAATGCCACCTCCCGCCGGCGACGGCGTGTGGAATTTCAGTGCCATTGCTGCCGGAAGATCCTGCCCTACTGTCTGAACTGCCCATGCGGCTTTCAGATCTGCGAAAGCTGTTTTCACCAGAACGAGTGGGGACTGAGCAACGGTCCCACTTGGGTTTGCCCCGACTGTGGCCGGATCAGGATGACCTGATCTCTCTTTCGGTTTTTGTTCGACTTTTTCCTCTCGGCTCGCCTCACAAGGCCGGAATCGCATATGATGATAAAAAGCAGGTCCGCTCATGAATGGAAAAAGGAGGTTGAACATGAGGGTTCTGTTAATCACTTTCGATCTGCAGGAGGCCGGCCAGGAGGATGATATTCTGGAACAGCTCAAGGACCGGTTTGATGTCTGGTCGCAAATCTCGGAATGCACCTTTGCGGTGGAAACCGGGATGTCGCCCCATGAGGTTTACGAGATCTTCAAGCCCTTGCTGCTGGCAGACGATATTTTTTACGTCCTCAACGTAACCCGGCCTTTTCACGGCCAAGGGCCTTTGAATGTCAACGAATGGCTCGACGACATCCTGCCCTGATTGCTGCGGCAGCGCCTGTCAAGCCGATGTTTTTCAACTGCCCAAGGGCGCGACTCCGATCCGTAAAACTAATGGCCTTCAGCAGACAGCAAATCATCGCTCTCTATCGTCAACGCGCCGGCGCCTACGATCTGACCGCCAACCTCTATTACCTGCTGGGATTCCGCGAACAGGCTTACCGGCGGCAGGCGGTCGCTTGTCTCAACCTTGCCCCCGGGGATACGGTGATCGAGATCGGCTGCGGCACTGGTCTCAATTTCGGACTGCTGATAAAGAAAATCGGCCCGAATGGTCGGCTCATCGGGGTTGACCTGAGCGAGTCCATGCTCGCCCGGGCTCAAAACCGATGCCAACGGTACGGCTGGAGCAACGTCGAGCTGGTGAGGCAGGATGCCGAAGAATTTTGCTTTCCGAAGGGGGTGAACGCGGTCCTTTCCACCTTTGCCCTCACCCTCGTGCCCGGCTTTGACCAAGTGGTGGCGCGCGCCGCAGCCGCCCTTGAACCAAGAGGCCGCCTGGCGGTCCTTGATCTCAAAATGCCGCCTTCATTCCCCAACCCGCTGGTTTGGCTCTTTTTGCGGATCACCCGGCCCTTCGGGGTCACCTTGGACCTAGCTGCTCGTCATCCCTGGGAATCGTTGGATCACTGGCTTTACATGGTCTTTTACCGAGAATATTATTTCGGCCTTGCCTACATCGCGGCAGGCGAAAAGAAGGAAAACGGCGATTCGGTGTCTGAGGCCGGAGGCCGTTCTCAGAGGAAAGCTGATCATTAACTTCTGACTCCAGAGAATGTCTTCATATATAATCAGCATCTGGCGTCTTCTCATGGGGTTGATCGCCGTCCTGGCGCTTTCGGCACTGCTGCTCACCATCTTCATGCTCTTCTTTGTCACATCCATGCCCGGCTCCTCCTATCAAGGCCCTTTCCAGACCCTGACCAAGACGGAGAACACCGTCAGCGGCCGTCTCAAGCAACATGTGCGGGCCCTGGCCGGAGAGATCGGCGAACGCAACATCCGGCGGCCAGGCAGCATGGAAGCAGCTGCCGCTTATATTCGTAAGATGCTCCTTCAGTCCGGCTACGAGGTGCGGAGCCAGAAATTCACCGCCCTGGGAAAGCGGGTCGCCAATCTGGAAGCGACGATTCCAGGAAATATTCGCCCCGAAGAAATCGTCCTGGTCGGTGCTCATTACGACACCGTGGCCGACAGCCCCGGGGCTGACGACAACGGGTCGGGCGTCGCCGGAGCCCTTGAGCTCGGCCGTCTGCTGGCAGCCGGACACTTTGCCCGCACCGTGCGCCTGGTCTTCTTCGCCAATGAAGAAGCCCCCTTCTATTTCTTGGGACAGATGGGGAGCCAGCATTATGCCCGGGAGGCCCGCGCTCGGGGAGAACGGATCGTGGCCATGTTTTCTCTGGAGACTCTGGGTTATTACTCGGATGCGCCTTATAGCCAGCGGTACCCCTTCCCGTTCTCCTTTTTCTATCCGGACCGGGGCAACTTCATCGCCTTCGTGGGCAACCTCCGCTCCCGAACTTTGGTTCGGAAGTCCATCGGCCTTTTCCGCGAGAGCACCCCCTTTCCCTCCGAGGGCACGGCCGCGCCGGGCTGGCTGAACGGCATCGGCTGGTCGGACCATCGGTCGTTCTGGCAACAGGGCTATCAGGCGCTCATGCTCACCGACACCGCCCTCTTCCGCTATCCCTGGTATCACTCACCTCTGGACCGACCTGACAGGATCGATTACGACCGGCTGGCACGGATCATAGTCGGGGTGGGTCGAGTCGTTGCTGGCCTGGCCAACGAGTAATTCGGCTTGC
>JARRJE010000182.1:0-4805 GCA_037379765.1 Deltaproteobacteria bacterium | reverse complement strand
GACGCGCTTCTTCATCCCCCCGCTGAGCTCAGAGGGCAGGTAGTTGCCGTAGCCGCTGAGGTTGACCTGGGCGAGCTTGATCTGCACCACGGCCTCCACGCACGACTGGGGCAAGTCGGTGTATTCCTGAATGGGTAGGGCCACGTTCTCGGCAACGGTCAGGGAACCGAGCAGAGCACTGTTCTGGAAGAGGAAGCCGATTTCCCGCACGATCTTCTGGAAGATCGTCTCGTCTTCGCCGGTGATCTCCTCGCCCCGGATGGTAATGGAGCCCTGGAGGGTGGGGTTGAGGCCGACCATATGCCTGAGCAGGGTGCTTTTGCCGCAGCCGCTCGGCCCGAGGATGATGAACCGCTCGCCGTCATAGATGTCGAAGCTGATATTTTGCAGGATAACCGTCTCCCCGTATCCCGCATCCAGGTTTTTGACCCGGATGATCGGTTCCCGTGCCGTATCCATTTTCTTCAATAGGAAAGAAAGGCCGCCTTCTCCGGTGCCCAGTACGTGAGGAGCACGGCGAAGATGGAATCGACCAGAATGATGATGAAGATGCTGGTGACCACCGCCGAGGTGGCGGCCTGGCCCACGGCGGTAGCACCACCCTTCACCTGGAAACCGCGAAGGCAGCCGGTCCAGGAAATCAGAAGCGCAAAGACCGCGCCCTTGCTGATGCCCCAATAGACGTCGAACAGGGTGAGGGACCACTTGGTCATGTCGATGTAACCACGCAGGCTCAAGTCGAGCATCCAGACCCCGACAATGAGCCCGCCAAGGATGGCGAAAACATCCGAGAAGAGAGTGAGAATCGGCACCACCAGCAAAGTGGCGATCACCTTGGGCAGGACCAGGAAGGCGTGAGGGTCGAAACCCATCACGGTCAGGGCGTCCACCTCCTCCGCTACCTTCATGGAGCCGATTTCTGCGGCAAAGGCGGAACTGGACCGGCCGGCGACGATGATCGCGGTGATGATCGGCCCCAATTCCCTGGTCATAGAGAGGCTTACCAGGGAAGCGACGTAAATGTCGGCGCCGAACTGCTTCAGCTGGACTGACGACATGAAGGCCATAAACAGCCCCATGAGCTTGCTCAGCATGGCGATGATGGGTACGGCGTCCATTCCGGCCCGTTGCATGTAGAAGATGGTATCCTGCCAGCGGAGAGAACGGGGATGGCGCACGACCCGGAGCAAAGAAATAAAAGTACTGCCCAGAAAAATGAGGGCAAATTTTTGATCTTCCCAGAATCTGAGGGTGGCTTCGCCCATGCGGACGAAAATGTTGGACTCGGTTTCCCGGGCAGCGATGGTGAGCTGCCCCAGTAAGTCGAACCGATAGAAGGCCAGAGTGTTGCGGTTCGGCCCGCTGACGTTGCGGAGGGAGAATCTCCCTTGGAGCTTTTCTATATTTTTTTGGATCCCGGCGAGCACTGCTACCCCGAATTCATCGAGATTGGTCAGGCCGCCGAGATCGACGGCCAGATTTCCTGGACGCTCTTTTTGAAGCAGAGAAAGGATAGCCCTGATGAAAAAGGAAGAGCTGGTCACATCCAGGCCGCCCTCGGGACGGACCACCATTCCCTCCGGAGTACGGCTAATCTTGTAACGAAAGTTGTTTGGAGGCTGGGTGGTCATCGACTGGGGATCTCTGCCGGTGTGGCTGAATGATACGGGAATACAGTACATTAAAGGTAACAGATTGCCGGAGACCGGACAAGTCAAGAGTGTGGTAGCGGGCTGTTTCCACTTATGAAAAATAATGGACGACGAATGGAAAATGGGGAATAGAAATGGCAGGCTGCGAAGGCGATCGACCGCTGTCTTTTGTACGTTTTTTAGATCTTCAGGAGCAGAATAAAAATGGCAAGAATCCTCGTTCTCATCGGCATCGCTCTCATGGCCATCGGTCTGCTCTGGCCATGGCTTTCCAAACTGCCCATCGGCCGGCTGCCCGGGGATATCATCATCCATCGGGATCATGTCCGTTTTTACTTTCCAATCACCACTTCCATCCTGATCAGCATCCTTCTCTCGCTACTATTCTGGTTTTTTCGGAAGTGACTCGATGGATGCATTTGACGTGTTCGTGGTCTTGAAAAAATAAAATCACTTAAAAAACCGAAAAAACTGTCGCAAAAGGGGGGGTTTGACTTATTGCGACTTCAAACATGGGAGGAGGCAGCAAGTGGATCTTGGACTTCGAGGAAAAGTGGCCTTGGTCACCGGACTTATCCAGCCTGGCTGGGAGCGCAAGTGCTTTGATTGGCTGCTTCGCCATGCTGGCGGGACCACGAAGATGAGGTGCCTGGGACAGTTTCCAGAGTCAGGCTGCCGCCTGATATCCGGCCATGAGGTCGGCAAGGGAGCAGGTCATGGCTGGATCGAGGCCGAGGAGGCGGGCGGCCTCCCGGTAGACGGTGACCGGGGTGGCATTATTCTCTCGCATGGCGGCAAGGGAAAGGGCCTGGTCGGATTTGGAAAGCTTCCGACCGGAGGAACAGGTGAGAAGAGGATGGTGGTGGAAACGGGCGGAGAGAAAGGCCGTGCCCCCCAGCCGCTCGGCCAGAAAGAGCTGGGCCGCAGTGGATTCCAGGAGGTCCCGGCCGCGGACAATGAGGTTGATTTGGTCATCGAGGTCGTCGGCCAGGCTGGCGAGCTGATAGGCGGGCAGATCGTCCTTGCGCCAGAGAACGAAATCGCCCATGGTCCGGCCAAGGGGGACCCGTTCTCCGGCTATCTTGATTGTGCATTCACGTTCCACACGGATACGGACGGCGTGGGCGGCCTGCGGCCGGTCGCTTCGATTCCGGCAGGTGCCGGGATAGAGGCCGTCGGCGGAGCGGGTGGCGATCTCCTTCCGGGAGCAAGTGCAGGTGAAGAGGTGCGCGGATAATTTGCCAAGCATCTCGCGGTAGCGCGACACCCGCAGGAGCTGGGAATGATCTCGGCGGAAATCGTCAGGCCCTTGGGGTCCCCCGTCCCAGTCGAGCCCCAGCCATTCGAGTTGGCGGAAAATGTCATCCACGAACTCCGGCCGGGTCCGCGTCGAGTCCGCGTCGTCGATCCGCAGTTTGAGGGTCCCGCCTGCCTGCCGGACCATGAGCCAGGTGAGCACGAAATTGACCCCGTTGCCGAGGTGGAGAAAACCGCTGGGAGTGGGGGCGAGCCGGCCCCGAGTCAGGCCATTTTCTGATTGTCGAAGCTGTAGTTTCATGCGGTACCGATGGGAAGGGTCGATGTCGTCTGCGCTCCAAAGTAGCCGAACCTGAAAAAGGATGCAACTTCCAGTTGTTGGAGGTAGGGACGAAGAAAAGCATGGGGTCAAGTCTACCTTTGGCTTTTGTTAAATCACTTGCTCCGCATTGCACATGGTCTCCAATTAGTTTGAGATGGTGTTCTATTTACCCTGAAAGACTTATGAAAAGGCCGAGGAAAAGCCGTCGCCGCGCAGGTTCGGTTCTTCTCTTCATTTTAGAGCTTTTCGTGCCAATTCCGTTTCCCCTATAATAAGTCAAGAAAAAGAGCCTGGGCCGACCCAATGCTCGCAACCACAAGTGTTTCTGATGCTTGCCTGGGCCGGCCAAGGTATTCGGCACTCAAGCGGTTAAAGGAGGTTATTATGAAACGGTATCTCAGCCTTTTCGTTCTCTGTCTTTTTGCCATCAGTGTCTCCCTTTTCGGCTGCAAACAGAAAGAAAAGAGCGAAGTCACCCCGCCGGCCGGCCAGCCCGCACAAGAACAGCCGATGCAGGGGCAGCAGTCCGACCAGATGCAGCAACCAACGCAAGAGCAGCAGGAAGGCCAATCGGGCGGGATGCAGCAGCCGCAGGGAGGGCAATCGGACCAGACGCAAGGAGGCCAGGAAGGACAAGATCAGATGTAGTGGAAAGGCAGTAATACGGAATCCTTTTCGGCAGCTGTAATCCGGCAAAAAGGGGCTTCGGCCTTCTCGTGCAGATCAGCGAAGCCCGCGGCCTCTTTTCACTCAAACACCTAGGCAATCTCCGGGTTCGCCTTCAACTTCTATAGACGGATTCATCGGAGGAAGGTATGAAGCGGTATCTCTGCCTCATCGCCATTCTCAGCCTGCCTTTTTTAGCCGGCAAAATACATAGTGCACCGAGCGCGGTGATCCAACCGAAGGGCACCGTGTTCCGGGGCCAACAGGTTCAGCCTCAGAAGTTGGAAAAACAGACAAATTCCCTGAGGCAGGATCAGTTGCCGCCGCCCGAAGGCAGGGCGTTCCTCACTTACATCTCCGTGGAAAATCCTTACAAACATTGGGAGCTGTGGCCAGGTAAAAGCGAAATGTTCTCCGGCGTCCAGCCCGATGGCGATTCTCCGACCACCTACGTCAATGACTTGGCCCTGCAAGCGGTCCAGCAGACGCCCGGGAAAATGCCTTATGGGGCGATTATCGTAAAGGAAAACTACACATCCATCCAAAAGCCTACCATTGTGACCGCTATTTACAAGGTGGAGGGCTTCAACCCGGCTGCCGATGACTGGTACTGGATCAAGTTCACTCTTGAAGGCCAGATCCAGGAAGAAGGTAAGGTGGAAAGCTGCATTTCCTGTCACAGCAGGGCCCGGGATAACGATTTTCTGTTCTCCGGCAAGATCTCATGGCAGGAAGGGCAATAGTCCCCTCTTGCCGGCCGGGGTGGGTTTTTCAGGCACAGGGCATTTTGTTAAGAGGCGAATGAAGAGTTCACAAATGCCAAGAGGCCTGAGGGAATGCCTCGGCCTCTTGGCAAAGTATCGCAGCATTGGCCCCGCCCCTATGCTTAGGAGTCCTTTTGCGCATGG
>JARRJE010000181.1:0-4827 GCA_037379765.1 Deltaproteobacteria bacterium | reverse complement strand
TCCAGGAGATTCCTGATCACACGGTTTATCATGGCTGCGTCAGCATTAACCACGGAAATCGCTGTTTCCGGCGGCTCAAAGGATACGTTGATTTGTTTCTTTTCTGCCTCCAGCTTTTCGGCTGCGATGTTTTTTCGGATTTCCGCTTGCATATCAACTGGAGCAAGCAAAGGCTTATACTCTCTTGCCTCAAACCTCGAGAAATCAAGGAAAGCAGAAATCAACTGCGATACTTTACCAAGCTCTGAAAAGGCGGCTTCAAGGTAGTTCAGCTGCTTTTCCGTCGGGGGTCCCGCCTTCCCCGCCATGATTCTTGTCAGAAACCCTTCAGAAGTTACAAGAGGATTCTTCATATCATGTGCGAACATGGAAAAAATATTCCTCTTCTCTCTCTCCAGCTTTTTCAATTCCGTAATATCTTCAATAGCGAGGAGGATCATCCCCTCGCCGATCTCTTCCGGATAGATCTGGCGAGCATTAAGCATCATGATTTTGTGTCCTATGACCGGGAAATCATGCTCAACCTCGAAGTCGTCAAAATGGGTGTTCTGCGGCAGAATATCCTCTAGTAATAGCCGCAGCCGGGGAATATCCCACTGTCGGTTTCCAAGGTCATAAATATAACTTCCTATAGTTTCCTCTGGCTTTACTTGAAAGGTAGCATAGAAGGAACGGTTTGCGGAGAGTATTTTCAGCGCTGAGTCCAATACCAGAAGCGGTTCGCGCAATGTTTCGATAACATTCTCGGCATAGATTCGGGCTCGCTGCGCTTCAGCTTTCGCTAGCTTGAGCTCGGTTACCGATGCCTCGGCATCCTTGAGCAGATATCGTGCTTCTTTTAGCTCGCTTATCAAAGCGTCTTTAGATTTATCCTGATTTGTCTTCATACAAATCCTATGGTAGTTGAAAGGGAGGCAGATCTTTGTCCATTAGCATGATTGACCTGCTGATCCACCGAAAAGAGTTGATGGGTGAATTTCAAATTGCGAGTGCACCACGAGTCCGAACCGCTAGCCAGAACAATTCATGCGGAGTCTGATAGTTGAGCCATTTCCGGAGACGGTTGTTTAACAATCCGACGGCTTCGGCCATGACTCCTTCAGTTATCTCTCTAAAATTGCAACCTTTGGGGAGGTACTGCCTGAGCAAGCCGTTCGTGCTTTCATTGGCCCTCCTTGCCATGCGACATATGGGTCAGCAAAGTAGATGGACAGTCCGGTTTTCTGCTCGAAGGGACACAGCAGGCCATGACCACGTCGGGCTGGGCGGGGTGCCCTGGCCGTTGCCGGCCCATTGCCAGACGCCGCTGTCCTCGGTGCAGTGTTTGACGGCGGCGTTCATGGATAGTCACTGCGGCGTCGGGTGTTTGCCTGCAATCCACGACGTTGACGTAATGGGGCGGCTCTTCAGGCAGTGGTCAATCATCGATAGCAGGCAGTTGGCATCCGGCGGCGGATAATCCAGCACGACCTCGTTTTTTTGGGACGTGGTCAATGAAACCGGGACCCTAGTGGGTGAAGTCGTTGTAATCCTGACGCCAGCCGCCTTGCCACTGAGGTTCTCAAACCCTTCCCGCTCCAGGAAGGCGGCGATAACCAGCCCGGCCAGCGGATCAGCCTGCCAGAGACCCCACAGGTAATTGGCCCCAAGGCCAAGTAAGAGTGCGGCCGAAAGCCAGGCGCAGGCAAAAGTCTCTTTGGAGTCGGCAATAAGAGCCCGACTGCCGAGCCGTGCTCCCAGATCTCGCTTGCGGAGTGCCAGCCAGGGCATGATCGTCAGGGATGCCACCGCCAAGCCAATCCGCGGCAGAGATGACTCGGGAGGCTTGCCACCGGTGAGCTTGGTCACGGCCTCGTAGACGATATATCCCGCCAGCAGAAGGAAGGTCAGACCCACGAGCAGAACCACTTGACGTTCTTTATGTTCCACGGCAGTTCGGGATGCTTCCGAGCCGGTCAACCGCCAGATGAGCACCAGGCCGGAGAGGGACTCGAAGATACTGTCCAAGGCGAAGCCTATCAGTGCGACACTGGCGGCAGACAGCCCGAAGCAGATAGCAATCAGCCTCCAGCAGATTCCAGCCCACCGTGAAATATTCGTATCGCAGGGCTAATAGCCTATTTCCCATCGAATTATTTGACAGTCGGCAAGCCGGTCCTGTTGGAGGCTAGTCTCCGACCCGGAGGAGAAAAATGACCTATACCGCTCTATTGGTTTTGACCGCTTGGGAAAAGAGGAAAATAGGTGGATCGTTGTTTAGCCGCCGATGAGCCAAGCTCCTGGTGGGACTTACCTCCTGGGCTCCCAGCAATCCCCTGGCGGGGGCTGCTGTGCGGGAGGTATGCCTGGAAGCATCCCTGGATGATTTTCCTGCCGCAGGAAGGCACGTACCGTTCGGCCGTACATTGCCTCCTGCAGCATAAAGCTTGGTCACCGCTATAGCCGGCTAGACGGCGGCCTCCTCTCGGATCCCCTTGCGAATTTCTTCCCGCAGCTCCGGCGTGTCCTTCTCCTGATGTACACTGATCGCATGCTGAACCGCAGCCTCCATGAGCTCTTCTTCGGTATCGGCCGCAATGGAGACTGTGCACTTGCTGACGCTGGGGTTTTCTCGGCAATCGATGAATTTGCGTGCCATGGTTGGACCTCCTGAAGTGGATAGGAAAGGAAGGAATGTTTGCCGCTTGCGAAACGGCAAGGGCGGAGAAATATTCTTTCATTATACTTGGCGGGTTTTCCGGGATAAAACCTTTTCTGGATAGCGCCTGAAGCGAAAATCGGAAGGAGGAGGGGAAGGGGCGCTTGACCTAGGAGGAAAAGCCTTGTAATGGAGGCCGGTATGCTGCTTTGCAGTCAGATGGAAGGAGCAAAAGGTGGGAAAGCTACACATCCCTGTGATTCGGGCCGCTGGGGTGGATGTATGCAAGGTGGACTCTGTGGGCTATGCTTTCGGCAGAGTAAAAAAGAAGGTCGAGCCCTTCCCCTGTTCCGATTCCACCCAGATGCGGCCACCGGCTCGGCCGTACTGGCCAGGAAGATTAAGGGATTTAAATGATTGCGGCCGAGCCGGAGAGTAGAAATCGAGGCAAGGCTGATCCAGATATCAAATTCAGGCCGCTGGGGTGGGTATATGGAGGGTTTTTATATTCAGGCGCACGGGAACATTGCGGATCACGCGCGGCTGTAGCCGTCGCGTATATCCGGCTTGTTGGGCAATCTCTTGATCTTTATCTATTCGCCGACACCATGCTTTGGTCCCGCCTGTATCGTCTGGTACAAGCCATGGACATAAATCACATACTTGACATATGCATCGGCCCACTCTCGCCCAGCGGCCAAGTTCTTGTCTTTGTTTTCGCGTGTTTTGCGCGCTTGACTAAACAGCGTTGTCAGTTCTTTCTCAAGCTCAGCCTGCAGCAGTTTCGAGACAGGATCAAGGTCGCCGGTTTCCAAAGCGCGTTCTGCGGCTGCAACATCAGCAGGCAATGGTTGCGCAGGCTTTAATCCAGCCCAAGGAAATCCCTCCGCTTGGCGGTGAAGTCTGACGGCAGTCTCCATAAAATGCCGCTCTGCCAAGGCCTTTGCCTTGCCGCCCATGTGATAAACAGGCAGGCATTGGTCGAACGTTGAGCGCAATTCGTCATCCTGGTCTTTTCCGACCCAAATGGCGACTGGAGTGAACTTGCCAGTTTCCAAAGCCTTGCGGGCCGCCACAGCAACCGGGCCGCTCTCCGTGTCGCAGTGAGCCCATGCAACGCCAGTCGAGACAGCAAACAATCCGATGACCACGGCCACCAAGAGATTCCTGACATCTGATCCTTTCATACTATCTATCCTCCGTCACGTCGCCAACTTGTTGAGAAGTGCCGAGCATCCGGGCGGCGACCCTTTCCGGATGCTCAACGGGGTCGGATGAGCTGTGCGCAGTTGGCGTCTGCTCAATCCGTGTTGATGGCATGGCGGTCAATTCCCACCACCTTTTTCTTTTTGGGTGCGTAGGTTAGTCGATCCCGACACCCGCGACAGTGGGGCCAACGAGGTGCATCAGCCGACGCACCGAAAACGCTTGAATAAAAACGCGCCACGAACATTCGCGGTCGGCTGAACGACTTGTGGTACGCCCGGCATGGGCGTGATCTTATGGGGTGCAAGTCCCCTGTATGTGAACCCTGTTACTGTCGTGATGACAGAAACAGAAATACTAGCCGAAGGCAAGGGCGACCTCACGAGAGTTCGTCTGAAGGAAGCCGGAGCGCAAAGCTATGAGCCGACGAACAGAAACAGCATACAAGGCCGAGTCTCTGGGTAAGTCAGCCACACATGACGAAGCCCTGGGTTCACGAGATACGGTAAATGCTGCGGTTGTGTAGTGAAAGATCACGTTCTTAACCGGGGAGATCTGCTCTACGGGCGGTCGGAAGATCCCGACAGCGTCCTTGGTGGTAACATCATGGATGAGTGAGCAGAAGTCAGCAGAGGTCATAGTAGTCGTCACCGTGCGATGAAGGACCGAACCCAAAACGGAGATGGGCCTTAATGTGCTCGCATGCCACGTTGACTCCGACCGGATGAGTGATCTGCGGCGCGGCATTAAATCGTCTGCCTCCAAAGAAAATTTCTTCTTATTGTCTGCCTACGGGTCGACTGGTTTTGGGAACCGCCCTGTGCGGACCCGCATGCAGGGTGGTGTGGGGGCTGGGGGAGAAAATCCCCCGGCTACCCGATTACGCCCGGCATGGGCGTGATCTTATGGGGTGAAAGTCCCCTGTATGTGAACCCTGTTACTGTTGTGAAAACAGAAACATAAATACTAGCCGAAGGCAAGGG
>JARRJE010000180.1:0-13185 GCA_037379765.1 Deltaproteobacteria bacterium | reverse complement strand
CCCGGACCATGTCATTGGAACTAAGCCGCAGGTTGGCCACGAAACCGAGAATGGTATCCTTGAAGATGAGCAGCAACACGGCAGTGAGGCCGCCGAGCACGCTGAGGACGCCCCAGGGAGACTTGTCGGTGAGGATGGAGATGGCGAAGATTGCTGCCAGGATGTAGAGGAAGTTCTTGGCGGCCTCGATGTAGCCCTGCACCGGTTTGTCCCGGAAAACCGGCCGGTCCCGGAGGATGTCGTAAAAGGCGAGGAGGACCGCATCGAGTACCCAGGTCCCGATCATCACGAACAGGATCATGGCCAGCCGCCGGATGAGCTCGGCAACTGCACCCCTTACGGGGAATATAAGATCGATGGATGCGTAGAAAACGGCAATGGGCAGCAGCCGCGATAATCGGTGGAAAAAGCCCCTGGTGATGAAGATGTCATCAATGGGGGTGTTGCTTCGCCGCACCGCCCGCTCCAGCAACGGGACGAGCAACCGTTTGGAGAGCCATGAAGTGACGCCGATGATCAGGAGCAGAAGACCAAAGGCGGTCAGCCGTTCCAGGAGAACGGCAGCCTTCGGTGAAGCGCCTAGACGGACGAACCAGGATGTCAGGATGTCATCCATTTTTCGATCGTAATGAAAACCGGTTTCATTTCTTTACAGCCTCTTCTTGCAGCCAGTAGGCCTCCTGACTGGCCTTCTTTGCCAGACCGCCGGCAGGGCGGGACGCACGCTGTTTTGGATATTTCGGGTTCACTATACCGTGATAACGTTATTTCCGATCAATCTGGGATTTTGAAGGCGTGCGGTGCGCATCCCGGGGCATGGCTTTAAGAAAAAGCCCCGCAACCAAAGAGCGCGGGGCCGGAATAAAAGAAAAGATGAGAGATTATCGCTTCTCGCCGCAGTCGCACTGGTCGGCTGGGGCGCCGGGCTCTTTGCCGGGACCGCCGGGCGGCGCGCAGCCGCTGCAGTCGCAGCCGCAACCGCTTTGCCCCTGCATCTGCCGAAAAAGCCTCCGGCCCACGAAAAGAGCACAGAGGAAAACGATCACGGCGATGATGATGTTTTGCCACATAGCAGGCGATTTCCTTGTAAGTATTGTGTCTCAGGCACCATATGCCCACCCATTGGGAGGCGGGCCACTCTCGGTACTATAATTCTTATCCTGGGCTTATTCCAGCGGCCCTGCCTCCAGAATGCCCGCTTCCTTTTAGCTGAGAGCCGATGTCCGGTGTTTACCTCAAGCGCCGGCAAGGAAGATCGAACCGATCTGGAAGACCGCGGTCGCCAGAAGAAAGGCGAACAGACTGTTGAACGCCATGGCAAAAAGCCCCCATTTCCAGGAACCGGATTCACGCACGATGCAGATTACAGTGACCAGGCAGGGCGAGTAGAACATGATGAAGACCATCAGGGCCAGGGCTAGAATCGGCGTCCAGGTGTGGGCCAGGGTCATGGCCAGGGGGGCGCTTTCCTCCGAATTCACCTCGCCGAGGGAATAGGCGGTGCCCAGAGTGGAGACCACCACCTCCTTGGCGGCAAATCCCCCCAGCAGAGCGATGTTGGTGCGCCAGTCAAAGCCTGCCAGCCGACTCACCTTTTCAAGCGAGGTGCCGATGCGGCCGGCAATGGAGAGACGCAGGGCCTGCTGGGCCTCGGCGGCATCAATGGCTTTGAGCTTTGCCCTGAGCTGCGCGGCGGCCGGCCCGAGATTATTGGCTCCGGTCTCCATCTGCGCCGCCGTTGCCGGCGCGGCCGCGAGCGCGGCCTCCCGCTGGACGGCAAAACGCCCTTGCTCGGAGGCGGGCAGCCCGGGATAGGTCATCATCGCCCACAGCAGAACGGAGATGCCCAGAATGACCGTGCCGGCCTTTTTGATATACTGCCAGGTACGCTCCCAAGTGTGGATGGCTAATCCCTTAAAAGTGGGGAGGCGATAAGGAGGCAGCTCCATGACGAAGGGAGTGGATTCGCCCCGAAGAACGGTCGCGCGCAGAAGTTTGGCCACGACCAAGGATGCCGTCCAGGCGAGCAGGGTGAGGCCGAACATCACCAACGCCTCATGGGTGGCGAAGAAGGCGGCGGTAAGAAGCGCCAGCACCGGCAGCTTGGCGCCGCAGTTCATCATCGGCACGGTGAGCAGAGTGGCCATCCGTTCCTTGTGAGATTTCAGAGTTCTGGTGGCCATAACGCCGGGAACGGCGCAGCCGCCGGCAATACCGCCCGAAACGATATAGGCCATCACCGAGTTGCCGTGCAGGCCGAAGATCCGGAACACCCGATCCATCATGAAGGCCACCCGGGCCAGATAGCCGGAGTCTTCCAGCACGGCGATTCCTAGAAACATGAACATGATGATCGGCACGAAGCCGAGTACCCCGCCGACGCCATTGATAATCCCGGAGACCACCAGCGACTTGATGGGGCCAGCGGGCAAAAGGGAGTTGGCGGTGTTCCCCAGCCAGCCGAAAAGGCTTTCGCACCAGCCCACCGGCACCTTGCTGTAAGTGAAGGTGAACTGATAGAGGCCGAAGAGGATAGCCAGCATGATGAGCGGGCCCAGGAAGCGATTGGTGAGCACCTTGTCGAGCCTGTCCGAAAGATAGAGCCGGTCGGTGTCATAGTGGCGGGTGAGGACCCCCTGCCGTAAGATGGATTTGATGTAGCCGTAACGGTGATCGGCGATCAGGGCCTCGGGGTGGGTGGCAATGGTTTTCTGCAGGTGGTCGGCGACCTTGCGGGCGCACTCCTCGAGCCGGCCGGCCAGGGCGGGGTTGGCCCGCCGGCCTTTCTGCAGAACCTGCTCGTCGCCTTCCAGGTACTTGAGGGCGGTCCAGCGCGCCGGATAGAGATCGGTCAGGAAATCGGCTTCCTCGATGAGGGGTACCATCTCAAGCAGGGTCTCGTCGATGTCCTCGCCGTAGGAAAGGGTCCAGGGATGCCATGTCGATCACTGCCTGCATGAGCTCGGCCCTGCCGCGTCCGGAGCGGGCGATGATCGGCACCACCGGGACGCCGATCAGCGCGGAAAGCTTGGCGGCATCAATCTCGATTCCCCGGTCCTGGGCCACATCGATCATGTTGAGGGCGATCACCATCGGCGCCCCCATCTCCAGGAACTGACAGGTAAGGTAAAGGTTCCGCTCCAGGTTAGCGGCATCGGTGATGTTCACCACGACCTGGGGCCGTTCGTTGACCAGGAAGTCTCGGGCCACTACCTCTTCCACCGAATAGGCGGAAAGGGAGTAGGTGCCCGGCAGATCCACTACATGGACTTGCTGTCCCTGATGCCGGTAAGAGCCCTCTTTTTTCTCCACCGTGACCCCGGGGTAGTTTCCCACGCGCTGGCGAGCCCCGGTAAGGGTATTGAACAGGGTAGTCTTGCCGGAGTTGGGATTGCCGGCCAGAGCGACTGTGATTTTCGCCGTGCCTGTTGGCGGAAGCGGCACGACTCTGTTGTCAGGGGGTATTTTTCTCGCCGACTCGTTGCTCATGTGCTGGTCCCTTCGGATTCTTCCACCTCCACCTCGATATGGTCGGCTTCGTTGTTACGGAGGGTCAAAGTGCCGCCCATGACCCGCAGGGCCACCGGATCATAAAGAGGGGCCCGGCCCTGAACCGTGATGCGGGTGCCCGGCACCAGTCCCATTTCGCGAATGCGTCGGCCCAGATCGCCTCCCACCTTGACGGCGATGATGGTGCCGGTCTGGTTCTTCCGCATATGCCGCAGGTTGATGCGTGGCATGTATTCAATTCTCCTGAAGTGCAGCCGCCAGCCGCAGCTCAGCAGGACGTGGCGTGACTCGAATTGATCGATGATTGCAGGTTTTACCGTTTTCCTCATCGGTATATAAAGATTTGGCGCCAGGGTTGTCAACCTGTTTTATTTGGCCTTCTCAATTAAATTAGATTCACCTAACAATTGAGCAAAAACAAGTCGTGAAGCAAGCCAATTTTCCCAGGCGATGACGAGACGGTCAGCGAGAAGCAGATAAGCTGTCGCAGCAATTTCAAAATTGGGAGAGGAGACGGTGGAAAATTTTAGCTATAATGAGGTTGCTGAACCTCTGGATATGGGTTATAGAAAGTGCTTCCTTACGCGCCCGTAGCTCAGCTGGATAGAGTGCCGGACTACGAATCCGTAGGTCGCAGGTTCGAATCCTGCCGGGCGCGCCAGAAATTCCTCGGTTTCAATCTCCAAGAAGCCGGTCGAAGATAGAAGGCGTTCAGCTTCGGCAGAGCGGCAGCGAGTGCCAGAAATTCTGCCGGGTGCGCCAGTAACAAAAAAGGATCGGGGCCTTTGGGCCTCGATCCTTTTTTTCTAGGATCCCATTTCGGTTCAAGTACCTTTTTGAAGTTACTTCCGGGATTTTCCATTCAATCATCGACTTCTCATTTTCAACCCAAACAAAAGCCAATTCACCTTCACAATCTGCGGGTCGGAACGGCGGGGCATCCGGTCGGGGGCACTGAGGGCCCCTTTGCTCACAAGAAGCGGGGTCAATGGAGAAAACGCTGACACCTGTTTTTTCCTAACTTTTCCTTATACATCAGCAAGTCAGCCTTGCTCATCAAGTCACCTAGGGAGGACGGTTCCTTTGAATCATAGGTAACCAGTCCGACGCTCACGCTCAGTACGTAATCTCTTCTTGATCGGGCATTGAAAGAGGCGATATTTTCTTGCAGTCTTTTCAGAGAGGCACGACTCTCTGCCGGGGTGCAGATATGGGTTTGAAGCACGGCGAACTCATCGCCACCGAGACGGCCGATGATATCTGCCTGCCGGAAAGTTGCTTTTAAAATGGCGGCCATCTCCGTCAAAGCCTCATCGCCCTTGCCGTGGCCGAATCGATCGTTGATAAATTTTAAGTCATCGAGATCCAAGAAGAAAAGCAGAATGGTGTTCCGGTTGCGTACGGCGATCTGCAGCTGTTTTTCGGCCATGGTCATGAAGCCGCGACGGTTCAGGAGCCCGGTCAGCTCGTCGGTAATGGACAGTCTATGGAGCTTATCTTCCAAATCCTTCCTTTTGGTCATGTCTCGAAAGATTCCCTGAGTGGAGACCGGCCTGCCATCACGAAAGCGGCAGTTGACATTTCCTTCCAGAATCAGTTCTTGGCCATCTTTAGCGAGAAAAACCACCTCAATATGTTTCAGCCTCTTCCCGTTCAGAACCTCCCGGAATTTGGAAACACACATCTTCTTGTAATCCTCTTTCACAAGATCGAAGATGGAAAGTTTTTCCAACTCTGCCTCCTCGTATTGCATTGCCTCTTTCCATGCGTCGTTCACGTACATGAAGCGGCCTTCAGGTGAGATGATCTGAATCAGGTCGGATGAGTTTTCAAAAAGATCCCGGTATTGTTCCTCGCTTTCCAGCAGGCCTCTTTCATAGCCGAGCAGATCGGTGACGTCCTGGATGATTGCTATGGCATTGGTGCTTTCTGGAAGAGGCAAGATTTTGAAATGAAGATATTTTTTGTTTTTCAGGTAGATGTTTTCCAGCTCATGATGAAATATGGCGCTGGTCTTAAGCGGCGTGAGGTCGGATTCCAGGATTTCTGCCAGATCTGCACAAATGAGATCGTTTTCCTGCAGCCCGAGCAAAGCCCTGGCCGATCTGTTGGCAGAGACAATGGTATTATATGGTGATAACTCAAGAACGCCTTCTGAGATATTATCCTGTATCACCTCTTTATGACGCAGAGAGGCGAGCAGTTCTTTGGTGATTTGTCTTTGGTGTAAATCATCCAAACCAAGGAGGCCGGCATCAGGATTGTGGCCGGTTTTGAAATCTTGAAGCAATTTTAGAATTATTTCGCCAGTCTTCTTGAACGGTCCCTTGGCGATACAGGCATCGGCTCTTAACTGCCGAAGATCAATTTTCTCCTCCAGAATAATGCCGGACATGATGACCAGCAATGTGCCGTCGTAAATTTCTTTTTCTCGGATTATTTTGCAAAATCCCTCACCATTTATATTCGGCATGATCCAATCGACGAAAATGACGTCAGGGTGGAAATCCTTGAGAGCCATAACGGCTTCAAGGCCATCTCTGGAAGTCTGTATCTCGTAACCATGCTCTTGCAGCAAGTTGGTCATCAACTTCAAGATGACAGGGTCGTTATCTACGACCAAGATTTTTCGAATTTTTCTTTGCTGCATCGGCAATCCGTTACGGCTTTATAGCAATCTTAGAAGGTTACAGCGGTAACTTTGAAAATAAGCACAGATCTGACTTTTTGTCTAGGAAAAACAAATAGAAAGATGAGAACTTCCGCATTAAGGATAAGAAGGTAGTTCCGGAGAAAACTTAGTGTATTTGGTAGGGAATACGAATGATGAAGCGTTGGAAAGCAACCTGGAGCGTCGCTCGCTTCCCCTCCCCTCTAAAAGCTCTGGAGTTGGTTTCTGATCTTTTGGCAGCGATTGGGGTGAAAAAAGGGCTTCAGTTGGAGTCGGATTTTCGGTTATAGCTTACGAAGTTTCGCAAAAGCGACGTGGCGATTCGGTGCGTTTCCGTCGGTCTCCCTGCCTTGCCGGAAAATTAAACGATCAAGCTGGCTGATGTGAATGAGATCTGATGTACACCGATGTCCACAAAGGCTAAGTCTTGAGGCATAGGTGAAATGACGCCTGGCACTCACAATATCAGTGAGGCGAAGATTAGATAGTGTGCGGGCTTTTCGGCAGAGCGAAAGCGTGTGCAAAAGCATAGAAATGCCAAAGGATCACGGTTAGTAGTCTGTGATCTGTTTTTGTCTGCGGTCTGTTGCCGTCTGGATTCTTTTCCCACTAAAAAAGCATTGCCGGCAGCAGACCCAAACCTTCCAACCCCCGCGGTGTGAATCTATCTAGTCTTTCGACTTTGCAAAGGGGCTTCCCGAGCCCAAAAATCAATTCCCTTCTGTCTGCAAAGGTTTTTGCCAATGGAAAATCCTTGTGGGAGGCACATTGAGCAACTCCAGCCTGGTCTTCGGTTTGCCCAGCAGGGGGCGACCCAGCATGGCGACTTTATCCCGGAACTGATAGGCGATGAAACGGCCCCCTGGAGGCAGGCACGACCAGACCGCACTCAGAATGCGCCGGCCGAGATCGGCCGGCATGGTGGAAAAAGGGATGCCGGAGATTACGACATCGGGCCGGGAAAGTTCGTGCGCGGCAAGCGCCTGCTGAATGTGCTCCGCGCTTCCTGGATGGACGATCAGCCGGGAATCGCGACAGGACTTGAGAAGGGGAATGAACTCGGGGGTGATTTCGATGGCGAGGAGCTTTGACGTTAGGGGCAGGGCATCAAGTATGGCTCGGGTGGTGCCTCCGGTGCCGGGGCCGAGCTCAACTACCAGACGTGCCTGATTGATGAAAGCGGCCGTGATCAGTCGCCGTTCAAGAAAGCGCGAGCTCGGAATGATCGAACCGATGAGCTCCGGCCGCCGAAGAAAACCTTTCAAGAAAGCTAAATTGTTTTGCCGTCGTGGGCGGAGCTGTTGAATACTGCTACCATTGTTCACGATCATTTTCTCCAGTTTTAGGTGTCTGCAGATAGTATACTGAAAGCCTTGCCGCTGGTCCAATATGTTCCAGGATGCAACGTCGATTCTGCCGAACCGAACATTCTTTCAGAAAAAAAGTGCGTAAGGCCTCTCAGGCAGGAGGAAGGGTGCCGATCTGTTAAGGAGACGGAAGGGGAAGATGGGCAGGCAGCAAAAAGGCGTCAGCTGGCGTCAGCTCAGGCTTTGATGGGATCGGTGTGACGGCTGAGAAAGGATTCCAGTTTAAGTCTTTGATCGGGCGAGAGATTATCGAACCGCAGGGCGGCGATTCGGGTTACGGTGGTGGCGTAGGGCAGGGTTTCATCTTCGCGGTCGCCGATAACCACCACCGGGAGCTGATCGAGATAAAAGTTATCAGCACCCATCATGAGATCGATGGATTGGGTACATCCGACATTCCCCACGCCATCCACCAAGTAACGGAAGGCAAGACCGCTGAGCCCAATGTTAATGAGCTCGCCGAGCTGTCGGGAATCGAAGACGACAAAGGTCCGGTCTTTCACCTGGAACCGAGGATGCCTGCGCCTTTCCGTGGGGAAATCACCATGGTTTGTCATTAATCCCCTCTTATTTTCCCAAAAGAAGGCCGTATTGTAAGTTTTTTTGTCCTTAGTTGCAATTAAGCAATTTGTATGCCAGACGGAGGGGCCAGGAAGCGCAAAAGGTAAAAACGAGATTGAGGAGGAGTTGGATGAAGGCAGTAGTTTCGGACGGATGTCGCCTTCTGCCTCCGGTTCTTCGAGCAAACTAAAATGTGAACCTCGACAAATGTTGACGGTTTGGCTTTTGCTGGACATGGTGGAAACCTGTCGACGAAAATGAGAATATATAAATGCAGGCGCCTTGTTAAGGCGGGAAGGGGCACACTATTTTCAAACAGCTAGGGTAAGATTATGACAGTAGGGGAATTCTGCAACCGTGAAGTCGTGATCGCCTCACAGGAAGAAACCATTATCGAGATCGCCAAACTGATGCGCAAACATCATGTGGGCGATGTGGTGATCGTTGATCGCAGCAAGGCGCCGCCAATGCCCATCGGCATGATCACGGATCGTGACATTGTGGTGGAGTTAATCGCTGCGGAAGTTCAGCTCGATGCGGTCACGGTGGGCGATGCCATGAGCCGGGAGCTGGTGACCGTCCGAGAAGAGGAAGGCATTTGGGAATGTTTGCAGCGGATGCGGATTCGGGGGGTGCGCCGCGTACCGGTGGTGAATCGGGACGGGATTTCGAACTCAATCAATTTGTGATTGCCCCGGTTTCTCATGGCCGGTCTGCTCTTCAAGCTCGCCCAGATGGGTCGGGAGGATGATGACCACCTCAGTGCCTTCTCCCTCTCGACTATTGATTTCTACGCTTCCCAGGTGCTCCTCGATGATCTGTCGGACATGAGCGAGGCCGAGGCCCGTCTCTCCCTTTTTGGTGCTGTAAAAGGGTTCGAAGACGTGCTCCAGAACCTCTCTAGGGATGCCCGGGCCATTGTCCTTGATGATGACTATCACCCCCCGGGACACCAGCGCGGTGCTCACCTGGATGGTGTCCCCATGGCTGCAGGCCTCGATGGCGTTGCGCAGCACATGCAGGATAGCCATTTTAACCAGGTGCGGATTGCCCTGAAAAGTGAGGGCGGCGGAAGCGCGGTCGAGCAATAGGGCAACACCTTTGTCGTCCGCCTCCGGCTGGACAATCTCCAGGGTTTCTTCCACCAGGCCATTCAGCTCCTGGGGTGAGAAGTGGAGCTGGTGTCCGGGCTGAACGCTCTCGAGTTTCTCGACCAGCGATTCGAGTTTTTTCGTCTCCTCCTGCACCTTCTTGAAATACTTTTGGCCCGCGCCACATTCCTCGAGATCTTTGGCAATCCGTTTCACGAGTCCGCTGATAATAATCGCCGGATTGCGAACCCCATGGGCGACACGCAGAGCCATTTCCGAGCGGGTGCGTTCTGAGACGATGGCCTCCATGTCCCGATTGAGCCTGAGGAGCTCCTGACTGGTTTTTTCGATCCTTTGACGGTCTCGGGCCATGCGGTTCATGATGGTCTGCATGCGGTGGAAAAAGAGGGTAACCGAGGCGATAACCACAAAGGTGATGCTGTTGATGGAACCGCTGATCGGTGCCAGGTATTGCCACTGGTAGCCGTGGCCGGCAAGTTGGAGAAAGTGCCTGACGATGTGGCCGATAGAACGCGAAAGGGAGAAAGCGAAGATGGCGCCGGAGAACCAGAGCAAATAGTTGGCCAGGGGATGCTCAGGGTCCCGGCGATAGATCCCTTCGGCCAGGAGCAAGCACAAGCCGGAAAAGACGATCATGCCGACGGCCCCGACCAGATCGACTATCCAGATGGGAAGAACGGACCAAGTGCTCATAACAGGCGCCTGTCGACGCGCCTTCGTTCGTGGCGGCGCCGGTCCCGAAAGAGGTCCCGTTGGGGAAAGGTCCGGTGCATGTCTTTGAGCCCCAGATAAAAGAAGATCACGGCCGGCAAACTGAGCAGGTGGTCCATTTTGAGGAAAAAATAAGCGGTCTCCCGCCAGGAGGTCATGCGCAAAACAGGGATGACTTCATTCCCGAGGGCGAACGTCACGCTTCCTGAAACGGTCAGAGCGATGAAATGGCCGATGAAGGCCCAGATGTTCCAGATGCTGATCATGACTGCCCCTCGATACATCCATCGCCATGATTTCTGGGCGGTCAACTTCGTGACCCGCAGCCGATAGGCGAAGCTGATCATAGCGAGAATGAAGAGCAGATGAGCGCCCTGATGGACGTACAGTCCTTCGTAACCGCCATGGGTCTGAAGAGCCCAAGCGGGGCGGGGCCAGGAGAGCAGCAGAAGCAGTACGGAAACCAGGATCGTCATGGAGAGCCAAATAAAAATAGCCAGAAGCCGTTTGGCGGAAGCGGGGGTGAAAGCCGAAGACCGAGTCCCTTCTCCCGACCGGCAGCCGGCCGCATGGGGGTTGCCCCTGCGCGACGCCAAACCACGAGAAGAGCCCCAAGAACACACGACAAGCATATCACGATTGTTAATGTGCGTCGAAAAAAGATAGCGGCGCCTCGGGTTTCCAATGAAAGAGCTTTGGCTCCGATTTTATTCGTACAGCAGGATCGAGTTGAGAGAAGTTGCTGAAAACGATATGGTGCTTGAAATGCTGGGCGGTGGCCTCCGGTAACCGGTCACAGGGTGCATGATGCCCACGCATAATTCGCGCCTTTCTGGGATTGCTTATTACGCTCCGCGGATGAAAAGGCGACAAGGAGAACAACATGGATTTTCAGGATGTAATCCGTTTTCACGGGCATGCCTGCCCGGGCCTGGCCCTTGGTTTTCGGGCGTCCCAGGCGGCGTTGCACGCGCTCGGCAACGAGCGTTCGGGCGACGAGGAGCTCGTCGCGATTGTCGAGAACAAATCCTGTGCGGTTGATGCGATCCAGGCGGTGCTTGGATGCACCTTCGGGAAAGGCAATCTTGTTTTCCGAGACTACGGCAATCAGGTGTATACGATTCTCAAGAGATCATCGGCAGAGGCGGTCAGGATAGCGGTGATCTGGGAGAGCCCCTCGGAAGAACCTGAGCAAAACGCCGCCTGGGAAAGATATGCAGCCGGCGAGCGCACCAGAGAGGTGCTGCGGGTGGTCCACGCACGCAAGGCCGTAAAGCTCCAGGCAGTGCTGGCTGCCCAGGAATCGGCCCTTTTCGAGGTTCGCCGTGTGAAAATGGACTTGCCGGAGCAGGCAAGGATCTATCCCAGCCTGCGCTGCAGCATGTGCGGTGAGAAAGTGATGGCCTCCAAAACCCGAGAACGGGAAGGCCGGCAGCTTTGCATCCCGTGCGCCGAGGGATCGCGGGAGACGGAACATCTCACGGGATGAAATTGAGAGTTTGCTTTGCTTCCTGCAAATCGAGGATCGTCCGGTTCAACTTCCTCTTTGAGCAGATTGAGCTATCCGTCTTCAAGCTTATGGATGTTCACCGGGTTCGCAGCCATGTGCACTGCCCGGTCGCGTCGCTGGCGAGCTGTGCCGCCTCCGGAAATTCTCTATTGTCGCCGGGATGGAATAGGAAAGGATGTCCAGGTTGGCCACCACTTCAGAGAGCGGTCCTTTGAGGTCGTGGATGAGCATCTTGGAGAGCTCCGCTTGCAGTTGTTCTTAACGGCGCAGCTCTTGATTACGTTTTTTGAGGATGTTCCGCTGCTGTTTTGATCTTACTCTGCAGTTTTTCCTGCACCACCAGCCACACCACCTGGCTCGCAAATTCGAGGAGGTAGCAGATGTCGCCCTGAAGCAAGTCCTTGCCATTGGTCCGGTCGGAGACATTGACCACCCCCACAACCTTGCCCCCGTGCAGGAGGGGCACCGATAGCAAGGCTTCTTTCTTATATGAGTCGCCGCCGCTGGGGCTGAACCGCTCGTCTTGGGAAATGTCCGGGATGAAAAGCGGTTTGCCTTCCCGCGCCACCCAAGAGGCGACCCGGTCGGATTCCGCCAGCGGCTGCCGATGGCCGACCAACCCGGGACGGCTCGACGCCCGCACCACCAGGGACTCTTTTTCGATAAGCATGATCGAGCCTTGCTCCACCCCCAGATAGTCGAGGATAATATCTAGGATGCGCGCCAGCTGCTGGTTGTAATCCAGCTTCTCGTTATTCATCTTGGTGATTTCGGAAAGGCTGGCCAGCAACCGGTTGGCCTGCTCCAGATCGGTAAACACGGGGTGGGCCTTCATAGTGGGACACCTCCAGCATCTCAGTCGCGCCTGGTATGGTCGTCTGTGCCCATGGCCCTGATGTCCGAGGCCTCTGGTCGGTTGTCGTTTAAGGGGTTGGGGACGATGCGGAATTCAAAGATATTCATGGGATTCAGGAAGACCTGGGGGTCAAGATCGCTGGGGGCCTTCGAGCGGTGAAAGAAGACTGTGTCATTGGTCAGTCCCGCTGGCCCGAGATGATAATAGCGGAAAAAACCGAAACCCTTGATACTGCTGTAATTGAGCGGGGTGCCCCGCCGCCAGCCCTCGCCGTCCGGCACATTGGCGATGGGCAGCAGACCCGGCACCAGAAAACCAGATACATATCTATCGGCCGCTTCCCGTAAGGCATTGCTGACGTTTTTGAAACCGATCACCTCTACCCGGCAGCCCTTGTTCTGAAGGGCAGTGATCAACCGCAGGAAATCGCCGTCACCGGAGAGGAGGATGATCCGGTCGAGATTGCGGGACTGAAGAAGGGCATCAATGGCCAGATCCATGTCGGCATTGGCCTTGGAGGTCACTACTCCCTCCTCGTCCACATAACGCTTAACGTATTTTTTAATCAGCTTGAAACCGCAGGTGCGGAGGATGTCATGGTAATTATAGAGTTTCTGGCGATATTCGGGATCCTCCTCCGTGCGCCGACGATCCTCCACCAGGTAGGAGTTGGCTCGCAGCAGCACTGAATTGCCGCTGTTGGCAAGGTCGACCAGCACGTAGTAGCGCATGCCGTAGCCGCCGCTCAACCGGATGTTTTCAGCATCCACCTAGATCCCGGTCTTCAGCATGATGCCCTTGGCTGATTTTCGTTATTGATGGAATTGCAAATTTGCGCACTTTGAGGAAGTGCATCACAGATGCGGTGCCTGTGGGCGCTTCCATTA
>JARRJE010000179.1:0-4841 GCA_037379765.1 Deltaproteobacteria bacterium | reverse complement strand
GATCGATTCCATCCAGACCATGCAGGTGGCCGACATCCAAGCCGCTCCGGGCGGGGTATCTCAGGTGCGGGAGAGCGCCGCCGCCCTCACCCGCTTCGCTAAGCAAAGCGGCACTGGCATCTTCCTGGTGGGCCACGTTACCAAGGCTGGCGAGCTGGCCGGCCCCCGGGTGCTCGAGCACATCATTGATGTGGTCTGCTACCTGGAAGGGGGCGCCGACAGCCGCTTCCGGATCATGCGGGCGGTAAAGAACCGTTTCGGCGCAGTGAACGAGCTGGGGGTGTTCGCCATGACTGAAAACGGCCTCAAGGAGATCACCAATCCATCGGCCATTTTCCTCTCCCGGCCGGAGGAGTCCATGCCCGGCAGCGTGGTGCTCGCGGTCTGGGAAGGAAGCCGGCCGCTGCTGGTCGAGCTGCAGGCCCTGGTGGACGACAGCCCAGCCGACTACGCCCGCCGGCTGGCGGTGGGACTCGACCAGAATCGCCTGGCCATGCTGCTCGCGGTGCTCCACCGGCACGGCGGCATCGTCTCTGCCGGCCGCGACGTCTTCGTGAACGTGGTGGGCGGGGTGCGGGTGGTGGAGACCAGCGCCGATCTGCCCCTCCTTCTGGCCGTGGTCTCCAGCCTCCACAGCTCCCCTTTGCCGCCTGACCTGGTGGCCTTTGGCGAGGTGGGTCTGGCCGGGGAGATCCGGCCCGTGCCCAACGGCCAGGAGCGGCTGCGGGAGGCGGTCAAGCACGGCTTCCGCCGGGCCATCGTGCCCCGGGCCAATGCCCCCCGCCGCCCCATCCCCCACATGGAGATTACTCCGGTGGGGCACCTGCGCGAAGCCCTGGAAGCCCTCTGAAGGAAGGGACTCAGGCACCGCATCTTCGCACGATCGTTTCTGCCCGCATAGCGCTCCGCTATAGCGGACAGATACGCTTGTGCAAATCTGTACCACCTGTGTCCCTTCCAAATTTTTCACCTCCCCCGGGTCCTATGCGGACCTGTAATCGATTACTACCCCTCAGCACTCAGCACTCCTTCTTTATTCTGCCTTGCCTCCCGGATGGACCATCAGGAGCGGCTTGGCGCACTTCTGGGCCACCGCTTCCGCGAGCGATCCGAAAAAGAGCTTTTGCAGACCCTGGGTCTGGCCGGCGGCCATCACCAGGATATCGTGGTCCGCGGCCTCCCGGATGATGGCCTCCAGACGCGCCTCGGTGGCCACCACTCGGCAGCGGACGAACGGGGCGAGGTGTTCCCTGTCTGCCCACTCTTCAAGCTGCTGTCGCTTGCGGCCCATCTCCTTCTCGTCGGCATCCGAAGGAAGCAGGTAGAAGAGCTTTACCCGGTGCCGTCCCACCCCGGAGAACGCCAGCACCACGTCGCGCACCGTTTCCAGCTCACCCGTACTGGCGACCGGCACCAGGATGCGCTCGGTGTGGAGCACCCCGGCCAAACGAACCACGATCACCGGGCAGGGGGCCTTGATGGCCACCGCCTCCACCACGCACCGAAAATCCTGGGCGGTCGCCTTTCCCGGATGGCCGAGGACAATGGCCCAGGTCTTCTGCCGGCCGGCGACTTCCAGCAATCCGGCCGCTACCTCCCGGGCCTGGACCACCCTGGTATGAAGCGCGTAGCCCAGCTTCCGCACCTCCTGTTCTTCGACGGCAAACAGGGCAGCATTTTCCTGGCGCAGCCCCTCATGGCTCTTCCTGTTTTCCGGCGGCAGCACCCGGACCGCCAGAGGCCGAGCGTTATAGGAATGGGCAAGCAAGGTGGCCATCCGCGCCAGCCCAGCCACGGTATCGACGTGTGCCGCCCCGAAAATCACCACCCCTTGGGGATGGTGTGTCGGCCGCAGTCGCTTCCACGTCCAAGGAACCAGCTCAAACGGTGGCGGTTCCTTGCCGGCGGTGGCCGGCATCCCTGCCCTTTCTTCCCCGTCCCGGGCCTCTCCGGCCCGCTCCACCGCCAACCGGGCCGCCACCGGCCCGATCAGTTCGGAGAGGAAGACACTGGCGAGCACCACCGGGGTGATCACCGTCGCGTATCTTCGCAGACTCGGCTCATCGGCAATGAGAAAGGCAAGGCCGATGGCCACCCCGGCCTGGGGCAGCAGGGCCAGGCCGAGATTTTCCCGGATCCCCCGGGAGGCGCCGGCGATCCGCGCCCCGATGCCGGCGCCGAAAATCTTGCCTGCCGCCCTGGCCAGGAAATAAATCAACCCCAGCCAGCCGGCAACGACCAGGGCGGAGAGGTCGAGGTGGGCGCCGGCCAGAGTGAAAAACAGCACGAAAATGGGCGGCTCGAACCGGTTAAGCTGCCGAAAGAGACGAACGTCCCGAATATCCCGATTAACCAACGTGAAGCCCGCGGCCATGCCGGTCAGCAGAGGCGAAAAACCGAGAAGGCGGGCAGCCTCCCCGCCAAGGAGCAGCAGAGCCAGGCCTATGGTGAGCATCTCGCCGCGGTGGCGCAATCGGTTCACCGTGAAGTCGATAAGCAGGCCGGCGGCCACTCCCAGAAGCAGGGGGAGAAGGATATCGGCGATGCTGCCAGAAATCGTCTGCAGGAGGGTGCTCTGTCCATATGCCGCCCAATGGTGGGCAGCGGAGACGGCCAGGCCGAAAAGCATAATCGCCAGACCGTTGTTCACCGCCACCGCCGCTAGAAGAGTCGAGGTGAGCGGGCCGGCCGCCTTGACCTCCCGCATGACGTGCAGGGTGGAGGCAGGGGCTGTGGCCACCGCCACCGCTCCCAGGAGAATGGCGAGAATCAAAAAATCGGGGTTCTGCCAGCCGGCTGCGAGGAAAAGCCGGGAGGAGCCGTAGATCACAACGGCGACCAGTACAAAGGCGGTGGTCACCTCGAAGCCGCCGATGGCCCCCAGTTCTTTGATCCGCTTGCGCAGCCTTTTGAGCTCCAGATGCTCGCCGATGCCGAACGTGATGAGCATCAAGGCGATCTGGGTGAAGTGGCCCATCCCCTCATCGATCATCTCACCGCTCACCAGCCCTAAGCCGGAGGGCCCCAGCAGCAGGCCGGCCACGATGTAGCCGGTGACCGACGGCAGCCTGAAAAGCTGGCCGAGCTTGGCGGCAAGGAAGCCAGCGGTCAGTAGGAGGGCGAGCGCCAGGGTGATGTTCTCCATTCCTGCTCCTTTCATGCCGGAATCAGCAGAGTTCCTATCAAGATTGTACCCGGCCGGGTGGCCTGATCTCTACGCGGAAAAAATCGCCCGTGAAATGAGCCGCCTCTGCCACTGTCCCGAAATAAATGGATTTCCACAATTCTTTTCCCTATCATGAAAAGAAACACGAAGCGAAATCCCACAAAGGGAATCAACGAAAATGAAGTTCGTCATTGCCGGCGCCGGCGCCATCGGCAGCCTTTTCGGAGCTCACCTCAGCCGGGGTGGTCACGAAGTGGTGTTCGTCGAGCCCCGGGAAGAAATTGTCGCCGCCATCAACGCCCAGGGGATCGGCCTTCTCGACGCGAAAGCAGAAGATTCGGCAGCTGCCGAATTCACCCCGGCCCGCGCCGTCACGGATGCCTCGGAGATCGAAAGCTGTGACTTTATCCTACTGGCGGTCAAGGCCTTCGACACCCTGGCCGCCATGCGCGCCGTCGCCCATCTCGTCACCGCGGATTCGCCGGTCCTCACCCTGCAGACCACCCTCGGGACCATCGAGCTGATGGAGAAGGTGGAGCGGCGGCGCAACATCCTGGGCGGCCTCACCTTTATGGCGGCAACGGCCCTGGGGCCTGGGCGGGTGCGCCAGGGAGGTACCGGCGCCACCTACGTCGGCGAGCTCGACGGCGCCCTCACCCCGCGGGCGAAGCGGCTGGCCCGGGCCTTCAGCCGGTGCGGCCTCGAGGCCGAGCCGGTTCGGGAGATCATCAGCCGGCTCTGGTGCAAGGTCATCGTTTATTCGGCGCTCAACGCTATCTCGGCCATCCTGCGGCTCAAAAACGGCCAGCTTTTGGAGAAGATGGAATCCATCTCCCTTATGAAGCGGTTGATCGACGAGGGGCGGATGGTGGCGGAGACCCACGGCATCGAGCTGTACTACAGCGATCTCTACGAGATGCTGTTCGAATCCTGCCGGCGCACCAGCGACAACGTCTCCTCCATGCTCCAGGACCTGCTCAGCGGCCGGCGGACGGAGATCGATTTCCTGAACGGCGCCATTTACCGGTACGGCTCCGGACGGCTGGTCCCGGTGACCACGCATCAAAGCGTGATCGAGCTGGTCCGCCTTCTCGAGAAATGGGGATTCGAACGGTACTGAACGCAAAGGGGGGACATGGCATCCTGGAACCGCATCCTGGTGGCGGTCGATGAAACCGAAACCTCCCGGCGCGCTTTGCGCTATTTGGGAGAGATCGTGGGGTGCACCGAGGGGCTGGAGATCTGCCTTCTTCACGTCTATCCCGAACCGCCGCCCTACTACCTCCGGGAAGGCCATTCCCTGACCGAGTACCAGCAGGACCAGGAAAACCGTGCCCAGACCATCTTCGCCGCCGCCACCGACCTTCTGGCCGGTTATCAGATTCCGGCCGCGGTACTCCGCAACGACTGCCGGATGGCCGCTCCCCGCACCCCCATAAGTGCCGTCGTTCTCCAGGCGCAGGCCGAGGGTCATTACGGTACGGTGGTGGTGGGTAAACGGGGGGTCTCCAAGGCCGAGGAGTTCCTGTTCGGAAGCATCTCCAATGCCGTGGTCCGCAGCAGCAGCGGGTTTACGGTCTGGGTCGTCGGGTAAAAACAGCCAGCAGCACCCCATCTGCACGCGATCAGGCGAACTCGCATAGCCGGGCTATAGACTCGCCCGCCTGCTTGCACA
>JARRJE010000178.1:0-4844 GCA_037379765.1 Deltaproteobacteria bacterium | reverse complement strand
GCACCGTACTGGTTCCCGTCTTATCCATTCCAGCAGCCGGTACCGCCTCTTGCCGCCAAGTGGCCACCATGCTGCCAATCAGGAAGAAGAAGGACAAAAGCAAACCCAGAAACAAGAATTTTCTCAACATTTTCTCTTTGATTATGTCCGATTAATTGCCGTCAGGCAAGTTTATAATATCCCTTGAAATCGATAAATATCTTCAGCTCGGATTGATTGTAAGGCTTGAGGGTGAAGCTCTCGATCCGAAGCAGTTGTCGGGACCGATAAAGGTTGGATAGAAAACTAATAAATTCATTCAGAGTCCCTGCCGAACGAACCTTGATGGAGATCTCACCGTATTCTTTGCCTTTGGTATCACCGCTCCGTAATGGCCGCAATGATTCAGGGTTGAGCCCGGCTTCGACCAGCTGCTTCTGGATCATGATCTGCATGGAGGAGGCGATCTCCTCTTCGGAACCGCCGCTGAAAAGGTAACTTTGAAACATTTTCTTCTGGCGATCGAGTGCGGACACCCGGCTGCGCAGTGAAGGCAGCTGGCGAAGTGAGGCCTCATAGCGGGCCAGCAGCTCCTGCCGGGCCTGGATGGTTTCCTTCTTGTTCTCATAGGAACCGACCGCGAAGCGGAAGAGATTCAGTACCATCAGGAGCACGACGATTCCGATCAGCAGCGGCTTGGTGCCGATGCGGCTCTTGATGTCCGACAAGCGATTCATGGCGTATTTACCTCCAGGTCGAAGTAAGTCTGATTCTGGCGACGGCTGGTCGACTTCAGCTTGGTATCTCCCAGTTTCTGGAGGCTGGCGGTCAGTTCCCCGATATCCTCCGTATATCCCTGCATCCTGATGGCATTGTTGTTGGGATCCATCCGCATCTGGGCCAGATACGAGTTCCGGGGCAGCTCTTTAGTCAGCCGTTGCAAAAAAACGACAAGGTCGGGATTTTTCCCCATGGCCTCGATCCGCTTGGTGTAATCCAGCAGATTCTGCTCTTGGTCTTGCAGTTGTTTGAGATTCTCGATTTTCGGCGAGAGGACGCTGATCTCGTTTTCCACCCGAGATGCAACCGCTTGCAAATGATAAACCTTGACGCCCGCGAGGCCAATCAGGGCCACCATGTTCAATGCCACCAAGGCGGCAATCGCCATCTTAAGATAATCAGGTCGGCGATAGGAAGCCGGCAGCATGTTGAATTCCTTCAGTGAAGGCTGGCTGGAGAGAAGTTGACCTGCGTCAAGGAAATGACCTGTCCCGGGCTGTGGGTGGTAAATGGCCTCAGTTTCACACACTTCGGTCAATCGCTCCTTCGCGGGTTCGCTATTGCTCAGCAACCTTTTCTCGAGCCGCCCATCTGCAAAAATCAATATTTTGGCGAACCGGCCGGGTAAGACCAAGCCCCACCGATTTCGGCGCGAATCCCGCATCAGATAACGTTGATGTTCCGGAAAGAGGCCCGTCACCTGAAAACCAGCCCTGGTGAGATCCTTCAAGTGTTTTTCAAGGGGTTCGCGCCGAGCGGCATACAGGTGCACCAAGTAAGCCTCTTTTCGGCGGTGAACCTCGAAGCCGGAGAGAAGCTCGTCTTCCGCAAAGGGGGTGATCATGCTCAGCTGGTAGCCGATCGCTTCTTTCAGATTGGGAATTTTGAGCGGCAACTCGATCTCTTTGTAAAAAAGCAGCTCCTCGGCCACGAACAAGACCACTTGACTGCCCGAAATTCTCGCCTTCCGGCGAAAGGTCCGGAGAAGGCCGCCGAGGGCAATCTCCTGGCCGGCGGTCAGCGGCACCATATCACTGGCCTGTGGATGCCAGAAGGTAACACGATCTTTCTCGATCAGGATTTGCACATCACTTTTCATAACCATTCACCAAAGCGCAAAACCTGTCGCTGTCTCCGGTCATTAGGTGTTCAGCGTGCCATAGATGCCAACGATTAAACCGGCAGCAGTTCATCAAAGCAGATGCGGTTTTGCTTGAGATGTATTTTTTGTTTTTTACCATTTTCATACGTAGTTTTCTTTCCAGGAAAGGTATTGCACGGTCGAACCAATGATCTTGACGAGTGCCTTGACCCTGATGCCGGGCCGCTCTCCCTTCTCTTGACCTTCCTCACCATCGGCCCCGGCCAAGCCAGTCGCATCGATGGTATAATAAGAGTTCTGACGCTGCTCCTGTTTATAGGTTATATACAGCTTCAGGAGGCTGTAGCGTTCATCTCCCAGAATTTCCATGGCCATGGCCTGATTGAGGGTGCCATAGAGCTGCTGGGCTTCGCGGTAGGCCGCCTTCCGGTCCGGGTCCCCTCCTACCAGAAAATCGAGCATAGCCGGGGTGAGACTGTTAAAATTGATCTTGCCGCCAGAGTTGTGAACGGTGAAGATCTCTTCTGGCGCAAATCGTCCCTTCAAAGCATCGGTGCCCCGAATGAGGAAGAATTCGGACGGATCCTCGATGCCACCATTCCGGGCCACATAGGGATCTTCCAGTTTCTGGTAGTATTCCGATTCGGCGCCGTTCATTCGGTGGAGATCGTCCGCATCGCGCCAGTCCTGCAACGAATCGACGATGATCGCGGTCTGCTCCTCGTCGAGACCGTAATATTCGAGAAGAAGCTCCATCAGCTGGGGAGAAGCGCTGTTCAGATCGATTTTGCCCGATTCACTCACCGCTCGGTACTTCACTGTCCCCGTAGGCAGTTCGGTTTGATAAAGATGCCCTTCCAGAAACTGCTCCTCTTCCCCGGTCTCGTTCGCCAGAGGCTTGTCGCCGAGCAGCCTAAACAAGCTCCCATTAACCCCGGCCTCCGCAAGAAAGGAGGAAACCGCCCGGCTCTTCTCGTTGGCGGCGATCCGGAGCTCGGCGCGAACTTGCATGATCAGTTGTGAGGCCAGAAAGCTGACCATGAGCACCACAAGAATCACCACCAGCAGAGCCACTCCCTGCTCGGTGCCTTTTCCGTGGAGATACGCCGGCCGAAGAGAGCTTGGAAATATAAAAGAGCGCCGGATGAATTTCACCTTCTTCTCGAAGTCTTCTATCCCTGGCGGTCTGGCCCCGGCCGGGTGAGTTGGAGGGTCATGAATTGATGGTCTTCACTGGTCACCAGCACCAGGTTGTATTGATGCCCCGCCAAAAAAACCGGGCCAACCGGCACTTTCTTGGGTTCGCCCGCCTCCTCGTCCGCAGGCCGCAGCTTATCTTCAAAGGCGAGAGCACTGACCAGTGTCTCTTCCTTGCTTTTTTCAACCCGTAGGACATTTTGGAGTGAAAAAGAGAAATTCTGCAGCACGGCCACATAGGCCAAACCGAGAATGACCACCGCCACCAACACTTCCAGAAGAGTGAAGCCCGCTTGTGCACTGATCCTCGTGTTTTCCTTGGCCAGAGATCGATGAACCCTCCCCTTCTGCTCTATATACATTACTATCCCTGCCATTTTAGAATTTTTCCGGTACCTTTTCACATCGAGGATAAAAAACATACTCATTGTCTGCAAAGCGAACGGTCACCGCACCGGTCTCCTCGTCGTACTCCAGGTCTGGAGGCTCACCCGTATGGAGCAGAAAGTTCATCTCATCAAAATCAGGGACGTAGTCATCGTCATAATCGATATTGTAGTAATCGCGCTTCTCAGTGTAATAGAGGTCTCCCTTGTCCTCGTTATAGCGATAAATCGCAAGGATGGGGCCGGCCCCCCGATACAGTATGGGCTCGCGGGTCACCAGCTTCAATATGCTTCCATCAGCCGAAATCAGAAACTTCCTTTGCCGCTCATCAAAATAGGCGGAGCGGACCTGGCCATGCAGGATCTTGAGAAAACCGTGGGCCCGTTCAAAAGCCAGGATGCGCCGTTCCCCCTTGCCGGCAAACTTGATACCGGTACCCAGCACCGAGGCAATCATGGTCGAGATCACCGCCAGCAATAGAACGGCCACCAACAGCTCGAAAAAGGTAAATCCCCGGCAACGGGAATCCGCGAATCGCATATCAGTCAAGAATCGGCAGGCCGGTAAGCGGATCCACAGAAATGGTCTGCCGCCGCTTGCCCCGGGTAAAGGTCAGCACTCCGGGGGTGGCCAGCCCTTCGGGATAAAAGATGATCTTTGCCGGCTCCAGGGCCAATTGGCTATTCTCGTCAAGACCAGCAGGGCGCAACTCCTTCACCGCCCCGGCCAGACGAAGGGCCGGTCCCTCTTCATCCGCAAGGCTGAGTTCAACCTTCCGGCCCTTGGCCACTGCGGTCAGGCGGGCGTAGCGCAAAACCGCGGTGATCTCTCCCACCTGTTTGCGGAATTCGAGATTATCCATGTAGCGGCCGATGGCCGGCGCGGACAGCCCGGCGAGAAAACCGAGTACCACCAGCACAGCCATCAGCTCGAGCAGGGAAAAGCCCCTGCTTCGTTTCCCGATTCCTTTTTTCATGCCAAAACCGAAAGCCGATTCTGAATATTGATAGCTGAAGGCTGATAGTCTTTCCTCATCCTGCAATATCGTTGAGGCTGAGGATCACCGAGAGCATGGAGAAGACCACATAACCGACGACCAAAGCGATCACCAGAATAAGAGAAGGCTCGATCAGGGAAAGAAGCCGCTTGATCCGGACCTTCACTTCATTTTCATAATGATCGGCGATCTGGCCGCATACTTGGCCAACCCGGCCGGATTCCTCACCGATAGACAGTAAATCGGCAGCCATCTCGGGCAATAGTTTGCCGCTTTTGAGGCGTTTTCCGATCTGCCGGCCTTCCTTGAGGGCAGCAGTGGCCCGCTCCAACAGCCTTTGATAGGCACGATTGCCGGCGACGCCACTGCTGATTTTGAGGGCGGTGGCTAAATGGACACCGT
>JARRJE010000177.1:0-4844 GCA_037379765.1 Deltaproteobacteria bacterium | reverse complement strand
CCCATAGCTTCGAGCAGACTGGTCTTGCCTGCGCCGGGCGAGCTCATCAGGTTGATGACGAACACGAAGTTCCGGTCGAACAGCTCTCTGTTTTCCTGGGAAAGGCGGTCATTGGCCGCAAGGATATTTTTGACTACGGAGACTTTCATGGGCGCCCGCATAGTAAAGTGGCGATGGGTTTTTTAAGAAGTAACTCTTTAACCTTAAGAAGGAGTGATGGTCGGATGCAAGCAAAATCAAAATGAAAAGGGGGGATTTGTAGATGACGGGCAGCATCTCTTTCAAAAGAGCTTGCGGGAATCGAGAAGGAGGGTGACTGGTCCACAGTTGGTGAGAGAGACTTCCATCATGGCCTGGAATTCACCTGTCGCCACCCTGATCCCATATTCGGAGGCAGCCCGGCAGAACCCCTCATACAGCTTTCGGGCCTTCTCCGGAGGAGCTGCCTGGGAAAAGGAGGGCCGCCGGCCTTTGCGGCAGTCGCCGAACAGGGTGAACTGGGAGATTACCAGCAGCTCGCCTTCGGTTTCCAGGAGCGATCGGTTCATCAATCCGTGTTCGTCCGGAAAGATGCGGAGGTTGGTGATTTTTTCCGCCAGATAAACGGCGTCTGAATCGGTGTCCTCCCGGTTGACTCCCAGAAGCACTACTAGGCCGGTGCCTATGTTGCCGACTGTAGTGTCGTCCACTCTGACTGAAGCGTTGCTGACCGGCTGCACGACCGCCCGCATGGCTGCCCTCCTGTTCAAAATGTTAGTTGAGCCTGTAAAGCGATCAGCAGTGCCACAGATGCGGGCAAGCAGGCTGATGAACAATAGCCGCCCTATGCGAGTCAGCCTGATCGGTCGTAGATGGGGTGCTGCCTGCCGCTTTACATTTTAATCGAGATTGCCGAGGCGATGTTGCAGAATGGCCATGGCCGCGAGGCTGGCGGTTTCCGCGCGCAGGATGCGTTGGCCTAGAGAGACAGGGATAAAACCTGCGGCGGTTGCCTGTTCAACTTCTCCTTTGCTGAAGCCTCCTTCCGGACCGATGAGCGCTTTCACCGAGCGCACGGGCGCCGGCCGTTCGAAAAAAGAACCAAGGGAGCGCTGACGCTCATGCTCCCAGAAGATCAGTTTCAGGTCAAAATCGTCGCCTGCAGCCAGTACTTCGGCAAAATCGGTTTCCGGGCGGCAGGCCACGGGCACTGGCCTGCCGCATTGTTTGCACGATTCGAGTGCAATCCGCTGCCAGCGTTCGGCCCGTTCCGGATTCCGGTTCCTCACCTCGCAATGAGCGGAGAGAAATGGCGCCAGGACCTCGATGCCCAGTTCGTTGGCCTTCTGAATCAGGAGATCCATTTTTTTGCCCTTGAGCAAGCCCTGGCCGATGTGAACCGGGACCATCGCGGCCGTGGCAGCGGTCTCGCTGGCCACGATCCGGATTTTCACTCCATCTCTGTTCATGCGAATGATAACCGCCTCATGAACGCGGCCAGTGCCGTCAAAAAGACGAATCCGATCACCGGCGGCAAGGCGGAGTACCGCTTGCAGGTGATGCGCTTCAGGGCCGGTGATCATGGCCGTCTCCCCGCGGATTGTCTGAGGATCGATGAAAAATTGATGCATATGCCTGGTCTACTGGGAAGTGGTGAAAAGAAAAGCCGCCCACTCCTCTCGGTACAGAATGCGCGTTGAAGCAAACCCGAAGGCACGATAAGTGGCGAGGATGCTCCCTTCCTGCTCGCCTTGGAGAATGCCCGCCAAAATGAGAGAGCCCCGGTTCGCCACCAGCCGGCACAGCATGGGAGCAAGTTCGACAAGGGTGTTGTGGATGATGTTGGCGATGACCAGGTGGAAGGGCCCTTTGGTCTCGAGGAGGTCGCGGCCGCTCACCTCGACAATCTTTTGTAGCCGGTTCCGGCTAACATTTTCGATAGCGGCCTGGACGGCATCAGGATCGTTGTCGATGGCCACCACTCGAGAAGCGCCCAGAAGGGAACAAGCCATGGCCAAAATACCGGTGCCGGTGCCTACGTCAAGGACTAGCATAGATTCGGCGACTGATGGTGGCAAGCAATCCTCAATCAGCTCGAGGGCAAGGCGGGTGCTGGCATGAAGGCCGGTGCCGAAAGCCATGCCCGGATCGAGCTCGATCACTGCCTCCCCTTCCTGCGGCTCGTAAGTCTCCCAGCTCGGTTTGATCGCCAATCGCCGAGTGAGCCTTGCCGGTTTGAAGTGGCTCTTCCAGTTCCGGCTCCAATCTTCTTCGAGGAGTCGCTCCGTCAGCAATGGCAAAGGTCTGCCGTTGGGAGTTGGCAAGCTCTGCAGGAACTCTCGGAGCAGTGCTTCCTTCAAGGAGAGCTCGTCATCCTCGGCCAGGTAGGCGATAATCCTCTCGCCGGCCTCGCCAATAGGGAGGATCTCTACGCCGCTGCCACTCAGGGAGGCCAGAAAATCGGTCACCTCCCCCGCAAAATCGGCCGATGTTTCGATGCTGACCTTGAGCCAGCTTTTCTGAGGGCGATGAGATATATCCATGTGTGTAAGGGTAAACGGCCCCAAGCTTACTTGAAGCCAAGATCAGGGACAACTGCTATCGAAGATTTGGCGGCTGCGGGGCGGCTATATTCTCCATGCGCAGGGGTTCGCTGCCGGCAAAGGGAGCCTGCCGCTCAGGGCAGGAGGTAAGGCGGCAGCAACGGCAGCAGGCGGAATCGCAGGGATCAAGGTGGATCATAACATCACCTGCGGTGCCGATGGTCGAAAGCAAAGTAGCGGCAACCTCTTTTTCAACGTCGTGGGCCTGGCTCAATTGCCAATATCGAGGCAAGGTGAGGTGGAGATCGATGTGGTGGTAGTCACCGGAGCGGATGACACGCAGGTCATGCGGGCAGAGCCAGACTGGACTTTGCATTTTATTGAGGGCATCCACCACCCGCTGCAAGGTTTCCGGATCTGCCTCGTTCATCAGATTGCGGATCGCCTGTCGTACCAATTTCAAACCGGGAATCAGGATTTGGATCGCCACCAGGCAGGCCACCAAAGGGTCGAGCCAGAGTCGGCCGGTCCAGCGGACTGCCAGCAGTCCGAGCACAACCCCGGCACTGGTGTAAAAATCGGTCAGCAGATGGCGACCATCCGCCACCAAGGCCTCGGACCGGTACTGGCGGCCATAGCGGAGCAGACCCAGACCAAGAATCAGGTTGATAATTCCGGCCGCAAAGAGCAGAATGGTGCCGAGGCCCAGATGCTGCGGTGCCATCGGTTCGAAGAACCTGGGCAGCGCCTCGAAGAGAATCATCACTGCGGCAAGCAGGATCAAGCCGCCCTCCAAACCAGCGGAAAAGGCTTCGATCTTGCCGTGGCCGTAAGGATGGCTTTCATCGGCCGGCCGGCTGCTTATCGTCACGCTAAGGACCATGAAAGCGCCGGTGGTCACGTTGATGATCGACTCCATTGCGTCGGACCACACCGCCACCGAGCCGGTGAGAAAGTAGGCGACAAATTTGCCGGCAAGCAGCAGGATAGAGATAAGAAAGGCGGCAAGTGCCGCCTTTCTGGTGGGGGACCAAGAGCGCATAGGAACACTTTATGCGAGGGGCTGCCGGATTGCAAGAAGGATGTCGTTTCGGTAATGTAATTGAAATCAAATGGATAGCTTGAAACTGCGAGAACTGTTGGAACGGCTGCACAGCGGAGGCTGTTCGGTGGAAGAGGCTATGAATTCTCTGAAGCATTGGCCTGCCGAAACGATGGATTTTGCGTGCCTTGATCACCACCGACTGCTTCGGACCGGGATGCCCGAAGTAGTCTACGGGGAGAACAAGCCGGCCGCCCAAATCTCCGCCATTCTCAAGAAGATGCTGCCCCACGGCCATGTGGTCATGGCCACTCGGATTGATGCCGGGAAAGCGGCGGCCGTCCGCCAGGAGCTCCCCGAGCTTGAATACCATGAGAGGGCCAGGTTGTTGGTAGGCAACGGGGCACCGGCGGCGGAGCAAGGAAGAGGCACCATTTTAGTGATTTCCGCCGGCACCTCCGATATCCCTATCGCCGAAGAGGCTCTGATCACTGCCCGCTCTCTGGGTAATCGGGTGGAGCATCTCTGCGACGTGGGGGTTGCCGGCATCCATCGCCTGTTCGCTCATCAGGAAAAGCTCGCCGTCGCCGCCGTGCTGATTGTGGTTGCCGGCATGGAGGGGGCCTTGCCCAGTGTAGTGGGGGGGATGGTGGACAAACCGGTGATCGGACTGCCCACCAGCATCGGATATGGTACCGGGGCCGGTGGCCTCGCTGCCCTGCTTGGCATGCTCAATAGTTGCGCTCCCGGTGTGGCGGTTGTGAATATCGACAACGGATTTGGGGCTGGCTGTCTGGCATCGACCATCAATCGCGTCTCGTAAAACGCCCACCACCGCATCTTCGTGCAAGCGCGTCTGGCCGTATAGCCGGGCTATACGGCCAGGCACGCTTGCAAAGATCTCCGGCATCTATGAATGTTTTACCGTTGAGAGATGAAATTGGCAGAGTGGCATTTCTGATTGGCAACGGAAAATGATTCCTGCAGACGAAATATCCTGTTGACATCGATCAGGTGATCGATTAGTTTGCCTCGGTCCTTGCGGGCGGGGCAGAATGCTTTGGTTGCAGGAACAATTAATCTTGACAGCCAAGCTGAGAATAGATAACCTATTTATCTTTCCTGACCCCGCTCTGCGTGGTTTCCCGGGGCGTTCTGTTTCGGGGTATAGTCCACTGCCGAAAGCGAAACCGTCACGGCCAGGATGAAGATCAGGATCTTGGAATAATGCTCACTTTTATGGAACCAATGCATGCCCCCTTCGCTGTCCTCCCTCAGGG
>JARRJE010000176.1:0-8693 GCA_037379765.1 Deltaproteobacteria bacterium | reverse complement strand
ACTGCCAGGCAGGCGCTGATGGATATCGCAACCTGCCCCTATCATCTTTGCCTGCTCAGTATGCACTTGCCGGATATCAACGGCCTTGAACTGTTGCGGATCATCAAGGACAACTGCCCCGAGACCGTGGTCATTCTCATGGCGGCGAGTTATATCGGCGATTCCGGCCTCCGGGAGAAGCTCAAGGAAGCCCTCGACCAGGGGCAATGCCTGTTCATTGCCAAGCCCTTCAACCTGGCCGATGCCACTGATCTCATTATCAATGCCTTGGAAGGCAACATGCAGCCCCTGAACGGCTTCCGGCTGACCGAAGAGGGATACGTCGATCGGAGACGGAAATATCAGCGCAAGCCGTTCGTCAAGATTCTGAATTTCTACACAAGCGGCATCAGTGAGGGAGAGGTCCGGCGGAGTGCTTTTCGAGCCGTTTCCACCGATATCTGCGAAGGCGGCATCGGCTTGCTGACCCAAATTCCCTTGCAGGAGAATCAAGTGGTCAGTTTCGACGAGGAATTGTCCAGCCGCCTGGGGGTGGTCGCCTGGAGCACGATGCTCGACAGCGAGACCTGTCGGGCCGGAATAAGATTCACATAAGACCGAATTTTTTGGCCTGATACCTGAGGCTGTCGTAAGAAATATTCAGCAGCTTCGCCGCTTTGGTCTGGTTGTATTCCGTCCGCTCGAGGGCCTGTCTGATGAGTTCTTTTTCCACTTCCTCAAGAGAAAGCCCATCCTCCGGCAGGAGGATCTGATTCGAAGGCTGCTGTTCGCCGGTGAACCGTCCTCCCCCCTGCAAGTCGAGCGGCAGATGATCGGGGGTGATCATCTCTGTGTTTTCAAGCACGACGCACCGTTCGATCACATTCCGCAGCTCTCTGATATTACCTGGCCATTTATAGGTGCAGAGGATCTTCTCCGCCTCCGGAGAGAACCCCTTTACGCTCCGGTTGAGGTACTTCGCGGCAAAGGAGGCCAGAAAATGGTTGGCTAGCCGGGGAATATCCTCCGACCGCTTATGCAGAGAGGGGAGATGGATGGCGAAGGTGCTCAGCCGATAATAGAGATCCTCTCGAAATGAGCCGTCGGCTACCGCCTCCTTGAGATTCTTATTGGTAGCGGCGATAACGGTGACGTCCACCTCGATATCCACCTTGCCGCCCAAGCGCCTCACCCTACGATCTTCCAGAACCCGCAACAGCTTTCCCTGCAGTTCGAGGCGCATGTCGCCGATTTCATCAAGCAGGAGGGTGCCGCCGTCAGCCAACTCGAAGACCCCTTTTTTCTCCTCCTTGGCATCGGTAAAAGCGCCCTTGGTGTGGCCGAACAGCTCGCTTTCGATGAGGTGCTCGGGCAAGGCGGTGCAGTTGACGGGAATGAAAGGCGCGGTCCGCTCACCGGATGTCGCCTGGTCGAAATGCAGGTTGTGGACGTAACGAGCAAGGACTTCCTTGCCGGACCCCGATTCTCCGGTGAGGAGGATCGTCTGAACCTGCGCTCTGGCCAGTTTTTCCGCTTTTGCCTTGATGTCCTGGATCACAGGGGAATCGCCCACCATGTCTTGTGCAGGAGGAGCATAGGTCCGACGGAGATATTTGGCTTCCTCCTTAAGTCGTGAGTTTTCGAGGATTTTGGCGACGATGATCTGCACTTCTTCGATATTGAAAGGCTTCGTGAGATAATCCGCCGCCCCGAGCTTCATCGCGGTGATAGCCGATTCGGCCGAATCATCGCCGGTGAGCATGACCACAGGGGTTTCCGGCCGTTCATTTTTGACTACGGTGAGGATATCAAGCCCGTTCTGGTCTGCGCCCAAGTGGATGTCGAGCAGCAGCAGGTCGGGTTGCCAGCCGGTGATCGCGGAGAGAATGTTGTCCGGCCCGGTCTGCACCTGGGTCTCATAGCCTTCTTTTTTCAACGATCTTGCTAGCATGGAGACGATGAGCTCGTCGTCATCGACGAGAAAGATCCGGCCCTTTTTTCCGCTCATGATGTTTGAGTCCCTTCCGGCGCCATTGCAAGGATCAGGGTGAAGGTGGCGCCGTGATTGTGTCCCTTCCGGCACCGCAAGAATCATGGTGAAGGTGGCGCCGCCGTCAGCATTGTTCTCGGCCGTGATCGTGCCGTTGAGCTGTTCGATCAACCGCTTGCTGATCGCCAAGCCGAGTCCGGTTCCTTTGGATTTGGTAGTGAAGAAAGGATTGAAGATCTCTTTCAGAGACTGTTCGTCGATGCCCATTCCAGTATCGGCGATGGCGATACGCATGTCGCCGCTTGGAGTGGTGCCCGTTTCGATGGAAATCGTACCGCTTCCGGGAATCGCCTCGGCGGCATTGAGCAAGAGGTTGAGAAAAACCTGCTGCAACTGTGCAGAATCCGCCATGGTATGGGGCAGGGATGGGTCTTGCCTTTTGTCGATGCTGATTTCCTTGGCTTTCTTGACCCAGGCAGGGGATTTCAGTGACAGCTCGAAATTTTTGATCGCGCTGTCAAGGACTTTGTTCACATCGAGGGATTCCATCTGGGGTTTTGGGGGGCGGGCATAGTTGAGGAGATTCTTCAGCAGCTTTTCGATCCGGTTGATCTCGCCGATGATGCGGAAAAAGATCTCCTTATCCTCCTGATCGATCTCCAGATCGGCAGCAAACACTTCCATGGAGACCTTGATCCCCGCCAAGGGGTTTTTGATCTCATGGGCCAGGCCGGCGGCCATCTGGCCAACCATCGCCATCTGCTTCGATCGTCGCAATGCCTTTTCTGTTTTAACCCGCTCGCTGATATCCCGGTCAAAAGCCAGGATGTACTTGTGGCCATCGACCTCAAACAAGCCGGCGCTGGCCTCGACCGGAAAGACAGAGCCGTCCCGGCGTTGATGCCTGACTTTGATGTTGATCCATTCGCCATCCAGAACGCGTTGTATGCGAGTCTCCACTTTCTGGGCGCTTTTCGGGGTGTCGAGTTCCTTGATGTGCATCCCTTGAAGCTCTTCGATCGTGTATCCATGCATCGTTGCGGCAGCCTGATTGGCCGAGATGATGCGGCCGGCCTCTTCTCCCTCCGCCTCCAAAATAAAGATGGCATCGCCTGCGCTCTCAAAGAGCATCCGATAGTGCTTCTGGGCCGATTCCATCTTCAGGCGCTGCCCCTTCAGCGATATCCCCATGTCGTGGAAGGCGGCCGCGAGCACCTCGAATTCGTCGTGCATTTCTTCAGGGATTTTGTAAGTCAGTTCCCCTTCCTTGATTTTGCGGGTGGCTTTGATGAGGGCCTCAATAGAGCCGGTGAAGCGGCGGACAAACAGGAAAGTGATGAGGAGAATGAGCAACGGGCCGAGGGTGACTAGGGCGATGACGAGCTGTCTGGTCTGGAAGATTTTATTGCGGGCGAGTGCAATTCTTTGTGAAATTTTGGCTGCAGACGGAGGGACGAGGGCACCGATTTGGGAGCGGATCTGTTCCCCGAGGCTAAAGGCAATGTTCTTTTCATGCTTCACTCTGTCTGGGTCAGCCCTCAGGGTATAAACCCGACTGAGCCTTTCCAGGTAGAAGCCCACGTCATTACGCAGCTTCCCAAGTCGTTGGTCGATGGGCTTCGAATGATGATGGCAGCGGAAACAAGTGCCGATGGCTTCTTCGAGCTCCTCGCCGTGGCGCACCATGGCGTCTGTGTTGGTAGCATGGGGCGAGTCCCTGAGCAGCAGGTCCGTCTGGGCGATTTTGATCCGATTGAGAAGGTTTTCCCTCAGGAATCGCACCTCGTGCAGAGAAATGACATTCTCCAGCCGATTGATGACTTGGTTGATGGAAGAGGTGATATAAAGCCCGCCGGCAACAAAGCAGAGGGTCAGAAACAGAAGGCCGATGATCGCTTTTTTCTTCATGCGAAAAACAGTTCGGAAGCGCCTGATGCTCCTGGGCCGAGCATTGAGCCGATCTAAGCTTTGTTAAAACCACCGCCTATGGCGGTGGCTCCGAGTGGTCCTATCGATCCGGCGAGAAGAGCATCGTCCGTTCCTTTCCTCACTCGCCCCGGAAAAAGTTGACGAATTGGGTTCCCAGCAAACTTTACCGAGGGATTCCTTGAGGTCACACGCCTCTGAGAAACCCCCAAAGAAGTTATCGACTTTTAGTAAGACTCTCACTGGTTGGGATGATCATGGGCGAGGAGTCCCTGTCCCCTTTCCACCTCCCTGGCATATGCAAATGCCGCCCGATCATCCTCGGCGGTGGGTTTGATGAAACGGGCAGCCCCGAACGCTTCTAGAATCCGCCGGCCTTCCTTGTTTTGATCCATTTGCAGAAGAGCCTTTTTCAGACCAGCCTTTAGGGGGGGCTCCAAGTCGGCTCGGATGGCGAAGGGGTCGGAAGGAAACGGAGGAGAAACGGCGAGAACTTCCAGCTTTTCCGCAAACCTGTCATCATTCTCGCGCATGCGGTTGAAGATGGTATTTTTGGCCGCCCCAACGTCCGCCATCCCGCTCAAAACGTCCCGGATAACGTCCTCGTGGGTACCGGCGAAATAGGTCTCGCAGAACCAGGAACGATAGTCGGCAATGCCGCTCACCTTGAAAAAGTGCAAGGGAAAGAGCCAACCTGCGGTCGAGCCCTCATCCACAAAGGCAAATCGTTTCCCCTTCATATCGGCGCCGGTGCTGATGCCGCTGTCTTTCCGGACTAGAATCATTCCGTAGGAGGTGGTGATTCCATCCTTGTACTCAGGCCTGGCCAACGGTTCGAGCCCCAATTTGGCTACGGCCTGGGCCCCGGTAAAGCTCCCCAAGAAGGCGCCGTCCAGCTTTTCGGCGGTAAAACTCTCGGTGATGTTGCCGTACCGCGGCAAAACAACGAGCTCGATTCCGGCGCCTGTCTTCCCAGCAAGATAATTGGCCAGTGGTTCGTATTTTTTCTTCTGGCCGAAAAGATTCAGTTCCGGAAGGAGCCCGATCCGCAGGGTACGAATTTGAGCCTGGGTTGCGGGCGGGGGAGATTCCGGCCGATCATCGCAGCCGGCAACCAAAGCGAGAAAAACTACAGCTATAACAGTTGCGCGGAAGATCAATGATACCAGCTCCCTTTCGTCACTGTGGGACCGGCCCGGAAGGCCGAATTTCTTGAACATTCTACTTGCCTGATTGCCCCTATCTATAACCAGAGATGGACACTTTAACAATAATTAATTCCGGAAATCGGGGCGTGACTGCGGCCGCTTCATCGTGCCGTTTCCGGAAGATTGGGTAAAGCTGCAAACAGGTGTTGGGCGCCAGCGGCATCCCCTTGGCCGCAATATATCCAGCCACAACAGAACCTCTTTGACCTCCGTCCTGGGGCTATAAGCCTTCAACGAATCCCCTCCCGGTGGAATGCCCGGCACACAACGGTTACTGGGCGACGATGTTGGTATCGTCCATGGCAGGCGATAGATCAAGGCTTTAGGCGGCATGTATTTTAATAATTACCACAAGGATGTCAAGACAGCGGGGACTTGACCGACTGCATCCCAGAAGCCTTCAACATGGCATTGTCGTTGCGGCGGGCGTTCTATATGTCCTCGGCCGAGAGGGGAGATCGGCCCTTGCCGGGTCGCTACTGCCGACGCTCAATGCCGGAAGCGAGGTCTCAGAATCAGGCTTACCAAAAGAGGAAAGGTCGGACCCCGGCGATGTTCTCGATCAGCTTCGTGTCAGCGCCGAGTCAGCTGCTTCCGGATTGCCTGGAGATCGAGCCAGGCGGCCTTTTTCATCTCCGGATTCTTGAGGAGGTAGGCGGGATGGAAGGTGGGCATAAGGGGTAGGTCCCGGACAGTGTGGAAGCGGCCCCGCACGGCAAAGATGGGTTCTCTGCTGCGGAGGAGGGTGGAGGCGGCAAGCGGCCCCATGCTGCAGATGACTCTAGGGGTGGCGGCCGCGATTTCCCGGCGCAGGAGAACCAGACAGCTTTCCAGTTCCTCGGGGGTTGGCTCTCGGTCGAGGGGGCACTTCAGAAGCGAGGTGACATAGACCGTTTCGCGGGCCAAGTCGATGGCCGCAAGCATCTTGGTCAGCAGCTGGTCAGCCGGGCCGGCAAGAGGGGCCGCAGTGGCACCCGCCGGCGGCGGATCGGTGATGATCAGAAGGCCTGAGGCGGTGCCGCCGGACTTGGGAATCCGCGTTATTCCTTCGCCGCAAGGACATCGGTGACAGGCGGTCGTCTCTTTTTCGACCTCCGCCAAAGAGAAGTTCTGTTCGGCCGGTGCCGGTTTGTGTTGGGAGTGAGGAGGAGTTGGTCCCCGGTAGTCGGACGCGGCAGGGCTCTTCCGGGTTGAGGCCGGGGGCGTGCCCAGCAGAAAGCTCTCCAGGGCGGCCGAACGGGGAAGCACGTCCAGGCCAAGTTCCCGATGGAAAGCCAGCAAGCCTCGGGTTTGTTGTAGAAGCCGGATGATTTCATGAATTTCTTGATTGGACATGGATAAATCATTCTTGGCCGAATAGGGCCAATTCCCTTCTGCAAAACCCGAAGGTGCGCTCTCGGAAACGGAATACGAAGATTGAGCAGTTTATAGCGTCACCTTAATGGTCAGGTGTTGGTCTGGCAAGAATTTGCGGCGCCGGAAGATCCGCAGCCGCACCGTGTTGCCTTTCTTCTGATAAAGCAAAGCGATTTTGAGGTCTTCGATCTTGCGGACCGGTTCATCATTGATCGCCGTTATGAAATCGCCCTCCTTGAGGCCGGCCGCCTCGGCCGGACTGTGAGGACTGAATCCTTCGACTTCGAGACCCATTTTCTTTTCTTGAAGCATCACCCCTAGCATGGCCGGGGGCCACGTGTTCGCGGCCGGCGATTACCACCATCCGTTTTTCAGGATGATCTTTGAGGTAGGTGGCCGTGGTGGCCGCCATAGTTTCGTCCCACAGCGCCTGGGATTGCAGGAAACCCGAAAACTTCTCTGCGGCCGGACCAGTTTCTTGACGGTGCATCATAAAAGCGGAAAAGATGCGTTCCTGATAGCCAGGCAGGTCGAGATTGCGTTCAGGCGGCACCTTCTGCATTTCCTCTTTGCTTAGTCCGAAGGTCCCCCCCTCTTTGAACACCTTGTTCACGATCTCTTTGTCAATATTGAGTCCAATGACCGGAATCCGGTTGTTCCGAGCGAAGTCGAGGATTCCTCGGTAGAGACGATAGTCAAATCGCCAGTTTTCGAACCAATGGGATTTTTTAAGGAACTCCCATTCATTTATTTTGCCGAAGATGTAGGAGTCGAGAATCTTCTGGTCGTGGCGGCTATACATCTCCATGCCAATGGCCAGGTTGGGGTTCTGCTGGTAAAGGGCCTCAATCACTTGCTGCTGGAGCAAATGGTCCTCGAGGCTAGTATGTATTTCTCCTACATAGACCACCCGGTCATCCGAGAGTTTATCGATAATCTTTTCAAAAGGCATGGACGAGGAAGTGGGCTCTCCGCGGGGCGGTTCTAGGACCGAATAGCGCTGGCCCTCTTCGCTGGGAGTGGTCCTTTTTTCCACGGTCCGGCCCTGCTCGAAATGAAGATAGCTGTATTTGCCATAGTGACTCAACTTGTGTGCCGCCTTGGCCGTCTCCTCAGGGCCGGCACTGGCCACCAGGACCGCCACTCCGTTCTGTTTGAAGGGGTGAGGACGGACGTCGATGGTGAATCCGCCAGTGGGCAACTCTGGCTTGGCGAACAGGGCGCGAGCCGGAGCGGTATCCGTGCCGAGGAACAGAAGAGAGGCTCCGGTCAGATCCTTGTTGGTCACCTTGTCCGGGACTTTCATCTCTATCTTTACGCCGGTGCCGGCCAACACGTCGAGCAATGGCTGGAAGCGAGCCTTGCTATCAGGGGCCATGATCGCGAGTTTTTTGGGAGCACCCTCGAACTGGGACCAGACCGGTGGCAGCTCGGTCGGAGCTAGATGGCGCATCAGGTCGTAGTCGGGGTCGAGCACCAGAGTCTTGACCAAACTGGTCACGAGAATTCGTACTTCCTTGGCTGCAGCATCTATGGCGATCCGCTGGTGAATGGTGCCGCTCATCGTCTCGATAACTACCGGCACTTCTAAAGAATAGGGCTTCTTTGCATTCTGCCGGAGCTTGAAGACGAGCCACTGCCCGTTTTTATTGGTTTCCACATACAGCTCGTCGATGGCGAGGCTGGGAATATCATCTCTCGTCAGCCATTGTTTGAAAAAAGTGTCCAGATTTGTCCCGGCAACCTTGTTGAAGCTCTCGGCAAGGTCGGACCACCCGGCGGTGCGGAACCGCATCCGGAAATAAAAATCCTGAAGGGCGGCCAAGAATTTTTTCTCTCCCATGCGCTGTTGGAGCATGTGGAAAACCATGCTGCACTTCGCGTAGCCGACCGCGCGCAAATCGGCTTCGTGCAGTTCTTGTTTGCCGCTGACACCCTCGAACTTGTCCAAGGGCATCCTGTTGCCTTTATGGATATAACTTTCATACTTGATCAGTTGATTCTTCCGGAAGATAGGGCCTCGCCCCTCCTGAACAGCAAAGGTCTGATCGGCCAGATCGGTGGTCAAGCCCTCGGCCCAGTTGCCCTGGCTGTAATCCACCTCGACAGCGTTGCCGAACCACTGGTGGAGCACCTCGTGGCCCAAGGAGGTTTTGGTGATGAACGGCAGCCGTACCACCATCTGCCCGAGAAGAGTGAACGTGGGCATGGAAAAACCGGTGGGCAATCGATTC
>JARRJE010000175.1:0-6135 GCA_037379765.1 Deltaproteobacteria bacterium | reverse complement strand
GGACCAGTCGCTGGGCCACCACCCCTCGAAGCGAAGAGGCGATCAAAAACCGCTCAACCCCGATATCGGCCATGCGGATCACCGCGGAGATGGCGTCATTGGTATGGAGGGTGCTGAACACCAAATGGCCGGTGAGCGAGGACTGCACAGCGATCTCCGCGGTCTCCAGATCGCGGATCTCGCCTACCATGATCACGTCGGGATCCTGGCGCACGATGGAGCGCAGCCCACGGGCGAAGGTGAGCTTGATTTCCGGCCGCACCTGGATCTGGTTGATGCCATGGAGCTGATACTCCACCGGGTCTTCGATAGTGATGATTTTGTTGCTGCCTGTATTGATGTGGTTGAGGGCGCAATACAGCGTGGTGGTTTTGCCGCTGCCAGTGGGGCCGGTGACCAGAATGATACCGTCTGGCTTGGAAATCAAGCGCCGGAACTTCTTTTCCACCGCCGGACGCATTCCCAACTGATTCATTTCCAGAATGATGTTGCCTTTCTCCAGGATACGGATCACTACCCCCTCGCCGAACACAGTGGGCATGGTGGAGACTCGCAGGTCGACTTCCTTGCCGGAGATACGCATGGAGATCTTGCCGTCCTGGGGCAACCGGCGCTCGGCGATATCGAGTCCGGCAAGCAGTTTGGTCCGGGATATGATCGCCGGCTGCATGGAACGTGGCGGGATTTCATAATCGTGGAGAATGCCGTCTATCCGAAGCCGGATGTAGAGCCCCTCCTCGAAAGGCTCCAGATGAATGTCACTCGCTCGCCGGTTCACGGCAGTATCGATCAAGGCATTGACGTATTTGATGACCGGCGCCTCAGAGGCCATGTCTTTGAGCTTGTCGATATCGGCCACGTCGATCAACTCATCATCGACGTTGTCCTCCAAAGTCAAGCCGTAATGGTCATCCACCATTTTTTTAATCTGGGCCTCGGTAGTGAGCTGAATTTCGAAAGGCTCGGTCAACATGATCTCGGCCGCAGACAGAATGTCACCGTCCAGGGGATCATTGAGCACGAGGATGACCTTTTCCCCCCGTCGGAACAAGGCGAAGGGATGCTCTCGGTGAAAAAGCTGGGAGACTTCAAGGGGCAGGAATTCGTCTTCCGAATCCGGGGCGTAAATCTGGAAATGCAGCTGCTCGGCCAGGGCCGCGAGCAGGTCTGCCTCGCTGACGAATCCAAGGGATACAAGGATTTCGCCAAGACTCTGGGGAACGGTGGCAAGATGAGAGAGGGCTCGGTCGAGCTGATTGGGTCGGAGTTTTCCGTTCTTGATCAGCAACTCGCCAAGCCTTTCCTCTTTCTCAAGGAGAACCGAATTGCGCATGAAAACCTCTTGTCAAGGTGATCCGAATCGGGACGGCAACCATCCTCTTTCCAAGATTATACTGTATCTTGTTTAGACGATTGTGAAAATTTTCCTAAGGACTTCCTGCCGAAAAGGAACAGGCCGTTTCCCGGCAGGAAAGCGGCTTATAGCAGAAGATCATGTCAGGAAAAAAAGCTGCTTCACATGGAAAGGTTCAGAGCGCGCCTCGACTACTCCCAGCTGACCACATCCTGGGCTTTGCCGCTGCCGCCGGGCTGGTTGTCGGCACCGTAGGAAAAGACGTCCACATCGCCGTGTTCGCCGGGATTCCGGTATTGATAAGGGTTATGCCACGGATCGAGGGGTACTCCTTTTTTAAGATAGGGACCCGCCCAGAGATCGCTACCTGGATTCTGCACCAGCGCCTCCAGCCCGCCCTCCTGTGAAGTGGGATAATGCCCCATATCAAGCCGGTAAGCATCAAGGGCAGTCATCATCATTTCGACCTGGGTCTTGGCAGTCTGATTCTCGGCTTTCTCCAGCTTTCCCATCAGACGGGGGGCCACGATGGAGGCGAGAAGCCCCAGAATGACGATGACAATCATCAACTCGATCAGGGAAAAGCCTCGTTCTCTTTGCCGATCAAAATGCATAATATACTCCATGGGTTATTTGCGAAAAAGAAGGGTGGACTTTGGCACTTGAGAAAGAATCTCTCACGTCCGAAATGGTTCCGGCAGTAAATACACCGACGAGCATTCTACGCGTTTTTGGCGTTGGAGACAATAATTTTAAATGGAGGATACTGAAATCGCATATTTAAGGGATCACAGCCCCCACAGGGGTTAACTTTCCCAGCAAAGAAAAAAGCGGCGGCCTAAACACAATTGGGGGCTTGGATGAGCATTTTGCTGACCGGATCGTTTTGGAGAACCTACCGGCCCAACAAGAATCCGGGCATTATTTTGGCGAATGCTCTATCTCGCCTCAAGGGCTTACCTCCTCGAAATTGTTAGGTCACATAGGAAAAATAAACAAGGGAAAGACGAAGGCCCACATAATAACTGTAAGCCTTCCAAAATATCGCTGGTATCGTGGAGGAGACGTATGGCAGAAAAGATGAGATTGAACTTGCCGACCTGCCTGGACACTTTCTTTATCCCACTACCTTTTTTACAACACCTAACAACTGCTCGGGTTTGAACGGTTTGACGATCCAGCCGGTGGCTCCGGCCAACCGGGCTTCCTGTTTCAAATCTTCTCCGCTCTCGGTGGTCAACAGAATAATAGGCACGGATTTATGATTTATATCATTACGGATTGCACGTGTCAGTTCGATGCCATTCATTTTGGGCATGTTAAGATCTGTTATAACCATACACACTTCTTTACCCTTCAATTTAGTGAGGGCAACTTCTCCATCTACCGCTTCGATAACTTCATAGCCTGCAGATTTGAGGGTGAAACTCAGCATCTGCCGCATACTTGCTGAATCATCTACTGTCAAAATAATTTTACTCATATAAAATGACCTCCACAACTCTATCCAGAAAAAACATATTCATAAAAGTTAACATTTTCCATTCTTATCTTACTGTGTTATGCTCCATTGCATAATTATCTCCCCTCATTGCTGATCACGCTTTGCTGTCTCGTCTCTTCTAAAAGAACTCTATATTATCCTCCTTTGGCACTGTCTTGTCAGGGGCTGGTGCTTCGATGAAGAATGGCTCATCGTCGTCACTTTCCTTCACTGCCGGCCTGGTAGCTCGGAAGCTCGAGTCATTATTCCGGAGCAAAGCGGCTTGCAACTCCTGCTCTTTACGTAAAACTTCGGCCAACTCACTTTTATCGGACAAAAAGCTGGCATCGGTCTTCCCTGCCCAAGGGGTGATAAATTCGGCAATCGCCTCGAGCTCACCATGGAGCTCAATCAAATTAGCCTCCAATCTCCCCAAAAATTCAAGGCCATCATTTGCTTTGATAATTGCATTCCGCAAAACATCTGTATGATCGATAGTGGCTGCCGACTCCCGATTGAAGCGTTCTATGATCTCGGAAATGGTCTGCATTGAGTTGCCCAGCAGTGCTCCTCGATCCTCGCAGCCGTCACGGTTGTCGTCTTCATCTTGGAATGCCTGAACGGTCTCGACAACAATAATGTGAATATCCTTTACACTATCAACAAAACCATAAGCTTGCTCAGAAAGGGCTTTGGTTTCCTGGGCCAGGACCTCCATCGTTCGGCCATGATCGCCAAGACGGGCGGCCATGACCATGGTATTCAGCGCTTTTATATGGAGGTCAGCCCGTATAGATTCAATCCCTTTCATGTGGTCGACCAGCCGGCCTGTCATCGAGGAGATCTGTCGGCCACTTTCATTGAGATGATTGATCATGGTCGCGCCTTCGCCCAGCAGGCTTTTCAATCGATCCAAGACAGCTTCGAGAAGAGAGAGAGGGTCAGTGGTTTCTTCCGAGATATTATTGTCGGCTGGCGACAGGGACAAGGTCGAAAAACTGTGTCCAAGCGCCTCCACTCGCTGGTCGATCACCTGAAACGCCTCTCGTCCTTTTCGATTGGCCTCTACCGTTTCATCGATTATTCGCCTGATTTGCGCACACTGAAGAAGGATAAGTTGCCTCAAAACGGTCAGCATCTCCAGGCGTTCTCCTTCCAAGACATCATCTCCCGACTGATCCAGCAAATCAACTGCCGTAGTCAAGGTCTGAACAATATGTGCAATGAGTTGGCTCATTCTGTCATGCATTTGAATTCTCATGACAATTTCGCCGATCTGGTTCGAGATTGCCTTAGCGTGGTCATTTGCTTCCTTAAGGGCTGCAACGGCTCTGCCCATAATCTCTTCAATGCAGCCAATCGCTTCCCTAACCGCTGACTCGACTTCTTGTGCCAACACAATCAAACCATCAAGGTTTTGGGCGATTTCTTTGCTGACCGTCTGCTGTTCTTGCTGCTCTTTCTTGCTCCCGATAATAATCTCGGTAGCAACCTGCCTCATCTTTGCCGCGAGTTGCTTCAGCTCCCTAGGAAAACTGGCAAAAAGAGCAAGATTCGCGGTTGTGCGAGCGCTTTCCACTTCAATATTAAACCCTACCTCCCACAAATGGATCCCAAGCTTATTTAAAGCTTCAGCCTGAGACACAAGGTTGCTGAGCCTTGGGAAAATTGACTGAACCGCATCGAGATTTAGGCCGATCTTTTGGCCCCGATCGCGAAGCTCCTGCAAGGAATCTTCAGTAAGCCGCCGCAGGTCGGCCATCACACCATTGTCCTCGTTGCCGAGCAGGTCAACCGCCGCAAGGATTTGTTGAGTCAGTTGTGTGGAATCAGTGTATACGGCCTGAAGAGCCTCTCCCAAATTCATGAAATCCGGTTCGAAATTTTGGCCGACAAGAACTGCCATGGTATTTTGTTTTTTACGATTTGATTTGCAGCACGGGATCAAAGTATGACGATTGTCCCTTGATGATGGCAAGTATTAATGACTATCACCATAAAATGATATATTTCCAGTCAAGATTAATAGCGCCAGAACCTGTTTTCGGCTGGACCATGCTTCATAGAAGAGAAATCCTTTTTATTGATTTAGATCGAATCAAATAGAACAACCCTTTCGTCGTCTACGACTTCTGCAGCATCCACTAACTGCGTTTCCTGCAGAGCCGCTTGGGCTTCGCTCGCTAGGATCTTATTTATATCCAGAATAATCAAAAATTTCTCATTTTGCCGGCCCATGCCCTTAATGAAATCAGTATCGAAACCAGTCCCCATTTTCGGAACGGCTTCTATCTCCACCGACGGTAGATCGAGAACCATCTGCACGGAATCGGTCAATATCCCCATCTCTACTTCAACTCCATTTACCGCGACTTCAACAACCATGATACAAGTGTTTTTGGTCTGTTCGATAGGTGCCATACCGAGTTTCAGGCCCAAGACGATCACCGGGACCACGTTTCCCCGCAAATTGATCACTCCGCTCAAGTAGACGGGCATTCGAGGAATCGGAGTTAGAGTAAAGACATCCAGCACTTCCCGGGCATTTGAGATTTCGATAGCAAAGCTTTCATCCCGCATAGTGAAGGTCAAATACTGGGTTTGGGTCATCTCTTTTTCGCTCATGGTTTTTCCCTCCCTAAAAAAGATTGATGAGATGAACCCGAGCCTTGAGTTGCTCGATCACGATTTTTACTTTCGTCTCAACCCCTTCAATGGCAAGATTCCTTACCCATTCGCTTGATGGATCCCAATACTTGTCTTTTGTGGTTTTCACATATTGATCGGGCGAAAATTCGAAAAACTTCAAACTTTTCACACTTTAATTGGCGGAATCTTTGAAAAAGAATTGACCAGAAATGATGGCCACAAGTATTTGATCTGATATCAATTCTGTTTAAGTGGATTTTGAGTATATTCAACTCATTATTATATCTTTCAGGAATGCAATCCATATGCCCTCTTAAGAAGCCCCATGGCAAATACCGGTTTGGCAAAACTTCTCGAAATCGCTTCAGGATTAACGAATTCATTCCTTTTCATTCCTTTCATGCATGCACAATCCATAGGAATCAATTCTATTTTTTTACAGATATTAAAAATTTTAAATTTCCATTACTTCTTGCTCCTCATAATAGAGAATTCTTTATTTAAATAAATAAGCAAGGTACAGCCTTTATCTCAATTTCTTCGGAGTCTGGTGACGATTGGTAAGAACTGGTGTCCTATGCGGTTTTCTGCGGAATAGAGCCATTTTCATGAGACGAACACATGGAAAGACTTGTCCAGTGATCCTTTG
>JARRJE010000174.1:0-7697 GCA_037379765.1 Deltaproteobacteria bacterium | reverse complement strand
GCGTGATTCAGCGGACAAAAGGCTGCCGACACGATAGTGTTCCGGGCGCCGACGGCCCGCCGGCAATATGGCAAACCGCCTTTCATTTTTCTTTTATGATTCGGTCAGAGAAATGCGCTTCATATTCTTTTGACCGGACCAAAGTCGTTTCCCTGTATATTTCGGCTCTTGATTTCTCTGCAGCATCGATATCGAAGGCAACACTGGCGAAGTTTACGGACATGATCGCTTTTCGGACCTCCTCCTTTTGATCCGGGCTGAAAAGTCGGACCGGATCTCCAACTGCTATCGTGTAGGGAGGAACGAAAAAATCTTTCGGGATCATTGTGGAGGCATGGATTAACGCACCGACCGTGACCACGGAGCCTGCGCGGATTTTTGCTCCCTGCAAAATGGTGGCACCGGTGGCAATGTAAGAGCAAGACTCCAGTGTGGCCCCGAGTATTGTGGCATGCGGGCCGATCAGTACGTTTTCTCCGATATGGACAGGGTGATCCTCATTCCCTTCTGCCGTGGATCGTATCACAACATTTTCAGAAACAATGGTATTTCCGCCGATGGATATTTTTGATCCCTCGGAGTTGATCACGGCACCGAACATCACCTTTGCTGCCGGCCCTATGCTCACATTGCCGACAATGGTCGCAGTTGGGGCAATATAGGCCGAATGGTCGATTTGCGGCTCAATGCCACGATGCTTGATGATCATTGTCTCTCGTCAGGTCATTGTGAGCGAAAAGGAAGGCTTGTCGCAAACTCCTTCCTGGGAGCATCCAGCAATGCCGCAGATGCGAGGAAGATGCCGGTGAAGCTGTCCCGTGTAAGCGAACCGGCCGATAACGGTACAGATGCAATGCTGCCGGGCATTCATCTTTTTACACCAAGAGCCACGGCGGAGGAAGAAAGACGTATCTAATTTCCGTGGTCCGGATAAACGCCCAGCAGTGCCGCAGATGCAAGGAAGAGGCCGGTGAGACTTTACTCACGTAGCGAACAACCGGCCGATGACACCGCAGATGCGGTGCTACTGGGCGTTTACACCAAAGAAATGCCCAACTCAAAAGCCCTCTGGCAGTCCTGGGGAAAGACTTCCCGACGGCGCTTCTCCTTCTGGGCCTCGTCGAATCTACCAGCGACCATCTTCGAATAATCTTCGAATTGATAGGTATCGTAGCACATGAACGATTTGGCATGGCCGAAGATCATCCGCATGAAACGCTCATTGCCCTCGAACAATCGATCATAGCTCAGCGGTTGGGTCATTTCTTCGGGCAGGTTCATGGTGTAAATCCAAGCCGTGCGGATCTTTTTGGGGAAAAGGGTCTGGGGAGGGTCGCTGTAAACGAGGTACTGAAAGAGCAGGCGCTCAATAAAGGAATGCATCTCGCCGCTTATGCCTCCGAAATAGATCGGAGAGCCCAGGATGATGGCGTCGGCCTCCTTGATCTCGGCAAAAATGGGAGTCAGGTCGTCCTGGACCGCACAGTTCCCATAGCTTTTGCCGCCTTTTGTCTTGCAGGCAAAGCAGCTGATGCACCCCTGATACCGAAGGTCATAGAGATGGACGAGCTTGGTTTCGGCACCCTGTGAGGTTGCGCCTTCGAGCGCTTTCCCAAGCAAGATGGCCGTGTTCCACTTTTTCCTTGGGCTGCCATTGAATGCCATGACTTTCATCAATCCGCTCCTTTAACCTATTTTCCTGCGAACGGGTCGTCGCACGGGGAGGCTTGCATCCGGCGGCACTTCCCTTCGGGATTCGCTGCCGAGATGGTTCCTCTTGAAAGTAAGCGCATCCCCCTTGAAAATGCAAGCGAGCATGCCCGTATCGGATAAAAGCCAAAGGCAGATTCGGCAACGTCATGGCCTCAAAAAGCCGACTTTATCTCAGCGTCAAATCGACTGGCTAACAGGGGTCTTCTTGGCCGTTGTCGGCGGCACCAACCGTTGCCCCACCTCGGAAAACCAGTTGCCCAGCACATACACGAGGGCTCCACCGGTTATTTCAATCTCCCGCTTCCCCGTTTCGCCTTTGTAAAAGGCGATATATTGCCGCAACTCCTCATCGGAAATATTCCTGTAGGTATAGTAGGAGGAAAGCGTCATCTGCTGCCGGAGGGATCCCTCCAGCATAGACCGCACCTGCCGCAAACGCGCCTCGATTTGCTCTTGGGGCACTTGCTGTACGTTCGGCAACATCTTATTCACGTTTTCGAGGGTCCCTCTTATGAGTCGAACGGCAATGCCGGAGGCCAATTCGACCATATGAGTGGTTGCCACAAGATCCTGGACCAGTGTGATCCGCTCTTGGGGCGGAGGATTCTCCTGCAGTTTGGCTATATATCGTAATACCTCTGCACTCTTGGACGGATCCTCCGACTGCTGCTCTTCTCGCTGGATTTTGGCGGCCAGGGGCGTCTCCATCCACGATAGTACATCGACCAGATAATATTCATCGGTATGCGCCACCAAATATTGTTGGAGCTCGGCCAGCACCTTCTGGGAATCAAATCCCTTCACCATGGCCTCGGCCACCTTCTTATCGATATCGGGATGTTGCGAAGTCAGTCTTTTCTGCTGGGACATGGAAGCGATCATCGCGGGCAGGCCATTGATCGTTTTTTCCAGACCGGAAAGCCGGATATATTTCTGGACCAGGGCAGCGTGGTTTTCCGTTGCGGCTTGGGCGGCGGCAGCAACAAAAAACATCGGAATCAACAACAGGAACCGATATCGTAGCTTCATTGATCTCCTCCGAGTTGCGAAGTTGGGCCTGTTAATTCAGGAGCCAAGATTGCCGAAACGCACCCCATTGACGATCGGCTGTTTTTTTGCGTCACCTTCAAGTGAGGCCAAATGATTCCGGCAGATACTGATTTTTGAGCTCTGACCATGGATTATTTTTCTATATATCCCTCTCTTTTGTAAAAATCAATTTATATTCCAAGTAATTAGATAGGCATTCTCTCTTCCGCAGAAGCCACAGGCAAATTTAACCCCATGTTTTTCACATTGGGCCAGGGTCGGAGCTTGGTAGAATTGCCAGCCGTGAACGGATGTCATCGGACTTGAAGGAGGGTTAATTCTTTTATATTTTCAAATGTCTCACTATCTATTTTTATGATCCCTTCAGGACAATATGAGCTTTTTACGATTGTGCCGCCATTCAAGTTGGCATGCACTACACGAATGGCCTTTATAATCTCATTGGGACTTCGTATTTCGTACCTGGTTTGTACTTCCTTGCAATGGTCACACATTTTATTATGAATCTTCTCGATTCGGATGGTTGTTTGAAGGTGCGAAATTGCACTTTTTTGGATTTCCAATGAGACAATCCCCGAGCTGCAAAGAATTGATAGGTACCGCACCGACCAAGCCTCGGTGCGTGAGCCCGGTCAAGGCAATCCGTCATTCCTTTCCGCAGGGAACGAACCCGTATTTCCGGTAGATCTCCCGGGCGGCGGCCGAACGGATGAAAGATAGGAATTTGCAGCCATTTTCCGGGTTCCTGCCCTTTTTCAGGCCGCATATAAAATATCTCACTCGATCGCGCTGATCCAGGGCCGGGCCGGGTTCCACCACCTCGAATACAAGCCCGGACTGCCGGGCATGGATGGCCTCCGTGGTCCAGACCGGGCCCACGTCGACCCTGTTCTTTCTGACCCTCTCGGGCGTCTCCCGGTGATGAACCGTGGTGAAAAGCGTGGTGCCCGCCGTTCTTTTCTCCTCCATGATTCGCCGGACCAGGGCCTCCCCGCCGGCTTGGCGGTACATCTCGATGATGTGATGGCCGATGTCTTCACGCTGGGGATCCGGCTGGGAGACGCGGACCTCCTCCCGGCCCAGGTCGGCTACACTGGCGATTCCGGCCGGGTTTCCGGCCGGCACCATCAGGGTCAGCCGATTGGAAAGGTATGGAAACCAACCCTCAGGGTCGATCAAACGGTGTTCGGCCAAGGTCTCCATAGCCTTTGGATTCACCGCGGAATAGACGTCCGCCGGCATGCTGAGAAGCCGGTCTCGGAACAGGGCGCCGCCTGCCAGGATCTGCCCGAGCTCTAGCCCCGGGGGCAGGGTTTCGTAAAAGATATTTTTCACCTTGGGGTGTTGCTGTTGAAAAGAGGCCACGATCTCCGCCATCGCCATGAACTGGTTGCCGGCCATGAAGAGCACCAGATCGGCCCGCTCGGCCAACTCGAGGTTGTGCAGATCGTCGGCCCGTTGGGCCGGTATCACCGGGTATTCTGGATGCATATTTTTCATCTTTTATCAAAACTTTGGACATGGGGAGAAAAGGAAGACCACCGAAAAAGCGGCCCCTTACTGCTCCGCTTCCAAAAATGCCTGGAGGGCCTCCTGAAGATCGTCGAGCGTATACGGCTTTTTCAGGATCCCCTTGAATCCGTGAGAGCGGAAGTCCGACACCACCGGGTTGTCCGCATAGCCACTCGAAACAATGGCCTTGATAGCGGGGTCGATCTCCCGAAGGTTTCTGATGGCCGACTCGCCACCCATCCCTCTTCTGATGGTGAGATCCAGGATCACGACATCAAAGGGCTCGCCGGACTCCCTCGCCTGCCGAAACTTCTCGATTGCTTCTTGGCCGTCCTCAACGACCTCCGCTTCATGCCCGAGAGACGAGATCATCCTCGCAGCGACGGCCCGCACTACCGGCTCATCGTCCATCAACAGGATCTTTGCCCGGCTCCCCGGGGAGACGGCTGAAAGCTCAGCCTTTTGCACCTCTGCCCTGCTGGCCGGCAGGTAAATGAAAAAAGTGCTCCCTTCACCGGCCTCGGAAGCCACCTCGATCGCCCCGCCGTGATTTTTGACAATCGAATACCAGGTGCGGCTCGGTTATCCCCTTGCCCGAATCCTGGATAGCGATCCGGACGAACTTCCCCCCCTTGGGCAGCAGCGGTTGGCCTCCTTTTGGGATATTCTGGTTCTCGACGGCGATCTCCACCGTTCCATTTTCAGACATCGCCTCATGGGCATTCAGCACGATGTTCTGGACCACCTGCCAGATCTGTCCTTCATCGGCCTCGATATTCCAGAGCCGCTCATCGCTGTTCAGCCGGTAATCGGAGGAAGCGCCGCTCAACGCGAACTTGGCAGCGTTTTCGATCACCGGCAGAAGGGCGATGACCTTCTTCACCGGTTTACCGCCTTTGGAGAAGGTCAGCAGCTGGCCGGCAAGATTGATCGAAGTCCGCAGGGCCTGTTCCGCCTCAGCGAGCATGGCGAAGGTCTCCTGCTGCGGGTCAAGATCCATCTTGGCCATCGAAATATAGCCGAACACGCCCTGAAGCAGATTATTGAAGTCATGAGCAATGCCCCCGGCCAACGTGCCGATCGCCTCGAGCTTCTGGGTCTTGAGCCGCTCGGTTTCGAGAAGGTGCTTTTCGGAGATATCGGCGCTCGTCTCGATGGCCGATATCACCTTGCCTGATGCATCTTTTTCCAGAGGGAACGCCTTGGTCTCGATATAAACCGTGTTGCCCCCCGCGTCCTTGATCCTCTTGGGAACCGTATGCGGCTCTCCGGAGTCGAAGGTTCGCTTGACAGGGCAGTCGTCCCCGTGTTCATGACATGGCAGTGGGCTGGAGCGCACGACAGCATGGCAATGGCTGCCGACGACCTCTTCAGGTCGGGCACCGAACCGGTTGCAAAAGACGCGGTTCGCGGTGAGGATCCGGAAGTCCCGGTCGACGACGAGAAAACCCTCATCCACGCTGTCGAGAATGCTTGTGATGTACTGCTCCCTTTCCCAAAGCGTTTCCGCCGCAAGGGCCCGCTCTTCTTCCTGGGCCACCGCCGCCGCCAGAATCCCGATGATCCGCAAGTCGCCGGCGCTGGGTTCATTATCGCGCGTATAAACCACGCAGAGGGAGCCGCGGGCTTTGCCGTCATACCGGACGGGATAGCCGATGTAGGTAAGCAGGCCGTAAGCGGAGACGTTGGGGTCGGTTTCCGCGTAAGGAGTGTCCTGGAGGCGGCGAACTACGAACGGCTGGTCATCATTGCGCTGGATCAGATCGAAACAGATGTGCCCCTGAGGTGCGTCCTCGGTCTTCAGATCAAGGGGTGCGTTCCACTCCCCCTTCACGCACAGCCGGTCGCCCTCCAGGCGGCTGTAAAGAGCACAATCCGCATCGAGCAGCTCGCCAGCGAGGCCGGTGAGGATCTGCAGATTGCGGCCGTGATCGTGCCCCAGCCCCAGGAGTCCGGCATTGATCCTGTTCAGACGTTCTTCGCGACGCCTGGCCTCGGTGCGGTCCCGGTAAACCCAGTAGCTTCCGTGGTGAACGCCTTTTGTCACCACCGGGATATAATCGCGCTCGAAAGTCCTGCCGTCGCTTAAGATCATTTCCTCGGAGAAAACGATCTTCCCTTCGTCCAACCTTTTTTCGATAGCCCGGCAAAAATCTTCTGGATCGGGGAAAAGAATCTTGGCCTGCTCGGCGAGCCGGGCGCAATCTGCGCCGATAATCGATTCTGGCGAAGCAATTCCGAAAAGGTCGCAGAACGCCCGGTTGACGAAGTAAACTCGGCGTTGTTGATTCTCGAACAAGACGCCCTGCTGCACATTTTCAATGAGCGTCTCCAACCTCGTCAACGCTTCGCGCAGCTTCTCCTCCCTGTCGTCACTTCGGCCTCTCCCCCCGGCCTGCTCAGCCATCGCGATCCCCCCTGCTTCCTTGCACTCCGACCCGGTGGTATACGCTTGCAGTCAATATCCCATCTCATGACACCGCTCTTCAATAGATACAAGGAGAGACAAAATATCAACGCAAAAGTATGCTGATAGCAACGCTAACCGCCCTGGAAACGGAAATCTTTCAGGGCGAGCGGCTGCTGCCGGCCAATCCGGTCGAAAAGCTTCCGGCAATAGCCGCACTCCATGCAACGTTGGCTGCAGGTGGTGAGCTGTTTGAAAAAATCGCACGGAAGGGCGTCATTAGCAATGATGAGCCGGTCAACTTGCCAGTCCTGGGTGTCAAGGAGGGCGAGCAGGTTTCCCGCAAAGGTTCCCGCCAGATAGGCGGAGATGGTTTTTTTCAGGAACTCGGCCCCCAGGGTGCGCCCGCAGATTTTGAGCACGTCGGCGAGCTTCTCGTAATGCTGCTGGTCCTCCGGCCGGATGAAAGGAGAACGGAAAAGCTCATCGGGACGCTCAGAGAGGATTCGTATGCAGCCCAGCCGGCGATTCAGCTCATGGGTTCGGTTGGTCTGGTCCCCGGTATTGGCAAAGGCGATCTGGGCATCATGGGTGAATTTAAAAGGGCATCGATAAAGGCAGCCCTCATTGGCCAGCAGAGTCAGTTGCAGGCCGGGATGACGGGCACGGCATTTGGAAGAAACCTTCTCCAGGACCTGCAGTCTGCGGTTGAGGGACCGATCAAGGTTCAGCTTCGCCGGCAGCCGGAAATGGGTGTGGGCCAGAAGATCCAGGCAGCTTTGAATCCGATCATAGGAGTCCAGCATGCAGTTGACGCCCGGAACCGCCTCAAGCCATCCGGCGATTTCCGGACTGGCATCGGACAGGGCCTGCACCAGGTAAAAATCCACCACGACGATGCCGTCGATATTGCCCTCCTGAAGCAGGGCCTCCAGTACCGCCAGAATGCCCAACAGATGAGCTGAATCGAGATAGGTTTCCGGAGAATGAAACCGGCCGTTCAGCAGGGCGTACT
>JARRJE010000173.1:0-4877 GCA_037379765.1 Deltaproteobacteria bacterium | reverse complement strand
CGTTCCGAAACGAGGGGCGGCCATGGTCAGGGTCTCCTCGCCGCGCAGAAGGGGGCGGCTCGCCGCGGTCAGCTTGAGGACCGAATAATTTTCCAGGTCTTGCTCCGCATAGCCATGGTGAATGAGGTGGCGCAGGAGGTTGCCCCAGTATGTCTGGCTCTGGTCGGCACCTATGCCGTAGGTGGAGAGTCGGTCGTGGCCGAGGGTCAGCAGGCGCTGGTTGCGGGAGCCCCGTAGAACATCGATGACGTGGCCCATGCCGAACCGCTGCCCCACCCGATAGATGCAGGAAAGGGCCTTGCGGGCGTCTTCGGTCACGTCCATAAGAGCCGGAGGATCGAGGCAGATGTCGCAATTGCCGCAGTCAGTGGGCAGCCGTTCGCCAAAATAGCCGAGGAGCACCCGCCGTCGGCAGCTCGTGGCCTCGGCGAATCCCACCATGGCATTGAGCTTGTGGATCTCGATCCTTTGCCGTTCGGTATTCTCCATCTTCTCGATCAGGCCTCGGGCCAGGGCTATATCGCCGTAGCCGAAAAGCAGCAGGGCCTCGGCGGGCAGACCGTCCCGACCGGCCCTGCCGGTTTCCTGGTAATAGCCCTCGATGTTTTTGGGGATGTCGTAATGGACCACGAAGCGGACGTTTGACTTGTCAATGCCCATGCCGAAGGCCACAGTGGCGACGATGATCTGCAAGTCATCGCGGAGGAACTCCTCCTGGACCCGGCGGCGCTCCTCGGCGGCCAGACCGGCATGGTAGCAAGCGGCGCGGAAGCCGGCGTCATGGAGTCGGCCGGCCACCTGCTCCACCCGCTTGCGGCTCAGACAGTAAACGATGCCCGCCTCCTCCTGCCGCTCCCGGAGAAAAGCGGCGAGCTGATCCACAGGCCGCCGTTTCTCGAGTACTGTGTAGCGTATGTTGGGCCGGTCGAAACCGGTGATAAAGCAGCAGGCCTGGTGGAGGCCGAGCCGGTCGAGAATGTCCCGGCGAGTATGGGGCTCGGCTGTGGCGGTGAGGGCGATGATCGGCACAGCGGGAAACAATCTTCGCAGCCGCCCGAGCCTGGTGTATTCCGGCCGGAAGTCATGGCCCCATTGCGAGATGCAGTGAGCTTCGTCCACGGCGAAGAGGGCGATTTCAAGACCGCCCAGCCGATCCAGAAAGTCCTCGCTCATCAGCCGTTCCGGCGCCACGTAGAGGAGGGTGAACTTCCCGGCATGGAGTTTGGCGAGTACCTGCCGGGCCTCGAGGCCGGTGAGGGAAGAATTGTAAAAGGCGGCCTCCACGCCGTTGGCCGCGAGAGCATCCACCTGGTCCTTCATGAGCGAGATCAGCGGCGAAATCACGATACCCACCCCCGAACGATGAAGGGCTGGTATCTGGTAGCAGAGTGACTTGCCGCCGCCGGTGGGCATCAGGACGAAGGCATCCCTGCCGGCGATCACCTCCTGGATGATCTCTTCTTGGAAAGGGCGAAAACTTTCGTAACCGAAAATGGTTTTGAGGCTCTGGAGAGCGGAAGGCATTGGGCGATCTCAAAGGCGGCAGGCCATGGTACGGAAAAACCCGGACAGCCTCGATCATACCGGATTTCCGCTAGTAGGGGAAGGGCTGGTGGTTATCGTTTCATAAAACCACCGCCTCGGGTTGAACCTGGCGAGGCTCAACCGGTCAGAACAGGATGGCCTTCACTGAGTTTGCCCAATGAGGGTGCCGTCTTGCTCTTGCACTCTGACAACAGAAATCCCTTTGCGTTCAATGGCCAGCAACAGGCAGGGGCTGGTGACTGTCTGCCCGGTCATGGCGCCCGGCGGGGGCCGCCGGACCTCCACCGTGACGAGGGCGATGCCTCCCTGCACCGGAACACGCAGGGTGCTCGGCTCCAAACGATAGCCCAAGGTGGGACGCTGGCCGAGGGCAGCCAGCACCGCAATCTCCCGGGAAAAGTCAGGGGCTTCCATGCCCTTCAGGTGGTGGGCGGCGAGCAGCTGGTCATAGGTATCAACATCCCCGGATTGGCGAACGGCCGGCGTCGATTCCGAGCGGCCGCAGAAAAGGGAGCTGCCCATCACGCGGAGAGACGCCTCCCTGGTTGCCGCTGCCGGCTCGTGCATGCAGCCGGTCATCGCCAACCACAGGGCTGCTCCCATAGCCCCGACTGTGAAGAACCCTCTCCTCATGGCTGCACTGCCTGTATCATGGTCTAACCTGCCGGGCCCCGTCTGACCCTATTTCGGAAGCCGGACGGCGCTGAAAACTTCCGTGTACCATGGTATCGTTCAAGCTGGTTTCGAAGGAGGTGACGAATTCGATCCCTGCGAGGCCGTTTGCGCCCACCTTGACGAGCTCGAGCTGATCCAGATGGACATAGGCCCCGCATGCTTCGCCCGGCGTGCAGATTAACTGGTCGTTATCCAGATCCGAGCCGGTCACCAGATAATAGTTGCCCGGCTCCACCTCCATAGTGAACCGGTACTGCCCGTTTACCGGCATCGCCATTGTTGCGTAACGAGTTTCGAAACTCTCCGGGTCGAGCGCCAACACATACTGCACTCCCGCATCGGGAATCGAAGCCAGGGCCGGGTCGGGAACCTGCAGGGAGATGGTCACCGCAATAGTGACGCTGTTGTTCCCCCTGGCTATCACTTGGCCGGTATAGGTTCCAGGAAGAAGGGAAGCGGAATCGACGGTCACCTGATACGTGCCCAAGCCGGCACTGTCTACCGCCAGGGGTGAGACGCGGATCCAATCATGGCTGGCGGTGACCGCGGACACTCTCAGGTCTCCACCTGCACACATGAGGGTGAATTCGAGCGGTCCGGTGGCCGGATCGAAGTTGAGCCGGGAAGGGCTGGCTACTAAGACGGGGGTTACCCCTGCCTGGGCGCGCTGAACCGCGAGGAGAGCGTCCACTTGTCCGTACCCGTAAGTGTCGGAATGTTCACCCCGTGCGGTACCGCCCAGGGGCGTGGTGAGCGCCCCCTGTTCCAGCCAGGAGCGTATGTGGGCTGAGGTAATGCCTGGGGCGAGCGATCGCATCAGCGCCATAACCCCCGCCACCTGAGGGGCAGCCATGGAGGTGCCCTGCAGAAAGGTGTAGGATGGCGTGCGGCTGCCGCTCCGTTCTTCGACATAAGTGCTCAGAATGCCGTCCGGGTACCCATCCCCGGTGAGATCTACGCTCATGTCGCCGCCCGGCGCGGCCAGATCCACTGTGGGGCCGAAGTTGGCGTAGGGGGCAAGCTCGGAGCTGGCATCAAGTGCCGTGACTGAAAATACGCAAGGGTAGCTGGCCGGATAAGTGGGAACTTCCGAGCTGTTATTGCCGGCAGCGGCTACCACGATGATCCCAGCGTCACAGACCTGCTGGAAGAGGGCGGCCTCTTCGCTGCTCGCCGCCGTGCTGGTCAGGCTCAAATTGATGACGGCGGCCCGCTGCCGGGGAACTGTGCCGGAATCATTCGCCAGACCGGCGGCATAGCGAACCCCCTGTAGCACATCATAAATTTTGCAGATACCGCCTTCCCCGCAGACCCGCACGGGCATGAGTGATGTATTATAGGCGCTGCCGGCAATTCCTTCGTTGTTGTTGCCCATAGCGGCCACGATGCCGGCCACATGCGTGCCATGCCAGGAGCTGGTGCCGGGAAGAATTCCATCGCCCGGATCCTCCGGGTTCGAGCAGTCCTGGGGCGGAGCGCAGTCGACAAAATTCCAGCCGTCGCCATCGGTGCCGGTGGTGGTCAGGTTTACGGCCAGGTCAGGGTGCGTCAGGAAAACACAGCTGTCCAGGATCTCCACCACTGTGTCGGTCGATCCGGTGGTGATTTCCCAAGCCGCCGGCAGGTTGATCTGAGGAAGATTCCACTGCAGGTGGAAATAGGGATCACGGGGCAGAAGTTGGAGGTGGTGCACGTAATTGGGAGTCACTCGAGCCACGGCCGGATACCTTGAGAGCGCCCGCGCCAGCTGGGCCGTTTCCCAGGCCGCTGCCCGGGAAGAATCCGGCACAACCACTGCGGAATGCCCTGGTGACGGGACAAGGCCCTTGCGGCCCAGCGTTTTTAGGCTGGCCGCCAAATCTTCTGTGCCCAATAGAATCTCCCGACCGGAGCCGCCACCGCGCATCTGCATGCCGAAGGCTTGGGCCACGGCTTGTTCGGCAGGGATTCCGGGCCGCGTCGCGCTCAGTGCCGCAAGAGAACTTTCCCCTTCGCGGAGAGTGACGATCACTTCGCCGGGCACCATTTCCAGATGCGGGTGCAAAGGCTCGGGATAGCCCAGGGCCTGGAGAGTCGGCATAGCGCTGATCACCAAGAGATATTTGGAGGATCCCGCTGCAGCCTGGACATCCAGGAAATAGTCACCGTCCCGGGAAGTGGTGACCTGCTGCACGGGCACGGCGCCCACTGAGCTGTCCAGCACCAGTGGCTGGCCGTCGTCGCCAGTTCGGAGGGGATCCCGCAAGAGAAGATCCACTTCATTAACCCCTACAGCGAAATCACTCACATAAAGGGTGGCCCGCTGGCCGGCCCGAAGGATTACCCGGTAGATATCGACGGGGTCGGCCTGACTGGCGAAGGTATCCCCATTTTTGCCGGTGGCCAGGAGGGTGACGTAGCCGCCTAGCCGGGCCGGGTTGCCAATAGACTGGGCATCGGCAAAGTCGGCATGGCTGCGAAAAGGAGCATGGGGGTCGTTTATCGAGCCGTCGATTGCGCTATAGGGAGCTGCCGTGATTGTTCCCTGGAGAACAACCGATTTCGGGCTGACCCCGGGGGCAGAAGTGGCATTTCCATCTCCTCCGCCGCAAGAGGCAAGCAACAGAAGAAGGCCGACCCAGAGGCCCAAGAAGCGGGGATGAAACCGGTGAGCGTGA
>JARRJE010000172.1:0-6273 GCA_037379765.1 Deltaproteobacteria bacterium | reverse complement strand
TTTTTAAGAAAAATCAGCCAGCGCGATCCGTGGACCTGGACGAGGGTCGGGCATTCGAGAGAAGGCAGGTCGGCAGGGTCGAGCTGGGCAAGACGGACGTTCAGACCAAGTTGTTCCAGCCGGGAAAGAAGGTGATCGGGGGTACCTGCCTCCTCAGGGCCTTCTGGAGGGGGCTCATAGTCCACGCCAAGGTGAGTCAGCAGCAAGCGGACCGCGTTTTCCAGACTCAGCCCGGGATCGCGGCTGGACTCATTCATCGAGGCCTCCCAAGGAATCGAGCAGGTCCCGGAACAATCCCGGATGGACGCTCAACTCATCGAAGGTGCCCTCCTCCACGATATGGCCCTGACTCAGAACGAAGATGCGGTCAGCGTCGCGGATGGTAGCCAGGCGGTGGGCGATAGTGATCCGGGTGCAGCCGAGTTTCTGCAAGTTCGCCTGCACGCGTTGCTCAGTCGCGGAATCAAGGGAGCTGGTAGCTTCATCGAGAAGCAGGATGGCAGGTCGGTGCACCAGGGCGCGGGCCAAGCCGAGCCGCTGCTGTTCGCCGCCCGACAGATGTATGCCCCTTTCGCCTAGAAATGTGGCGTACCCGTGGGGAAGCGATTCGATCTCCTTGTCGATGCATGCGAGCCGGGCGGCTATTCTCATCTGCTCAAGGGAAATCGAGGGATCGTGCATACCGATGTTGGCCTCCACTGTATCATCCAGAAAGGAAGTTTCCTGAAGCACCACACCCATCCGGGCGCGGAGCCGGCCGAGATCGTATCGAGTAAGATCGTGACCGTCGAAAGAGACTGCGCCCTCGGTGGGCAGGAGCAGTCCGAGCAGAAGACGGGCCAGGGTGGTCTTCCCTGCTCCGGAAGGACCGACAATGGCAATCTTTTCACCCGGCCGGACCCGAACGTCAATCCCACGCAGAACCCAGGGGGATGCCGATGCATAGCGGAACCCCACGCCTCGGAGACGAATCTTGCCCTGAAGGCCAGCCGCGTCCAGCTCGCCGCTCGGCTCCGGCTTGGCAGCCAGCACATCGTCGAGACGGGCCAGATGAGAATTGAGGAATTGCCAATGCTCCAGGTTTTCGACAAGGGAGTTGAACGGCGTCAGAAACAGGCCCTGTAACGAGAGAAAGGCCGAGAAGACGCCAATCGTCATCTCGCCTTGAAGGACCTGGTAGCCGGCCATCGCACTGACGGCAGTGATGCCGAGCCCGTTCAGCAGCACTGTGATCTGGGAGCCTGTGTATTCGAGCTGCCGCCTTGGCAGACTGGCGTTGGCCCGCCGCACAAGGTGGTCGCTCCAGCGACGGATGGCAACCGGTTCTGCCGATACCGCTTTGATCGTTTCCAGACCACCCAGGGACTCCAACAGCGTGCCGCCCGCTGCACTCAGGGCGTTGAGCTCGGCGGCCTGGGCCTGCCGGTTGAGGCCGTGATTCTCCAGCTGTTAGGCGCCCCGAACGGTTCCGAGACCCAAGACCAGGAAGGCGAGCTTCCAGCTGTAAACGAACATCAGGGTCCCGTAACCGATGATCAATAGACCGTCGAGAAGCGAGGTCACGATCTGAGAGCCGAAAAACGAGCGCAGGGAGTTGTTGCTTTCCAGCCGCTGCAGCAGATCGCCGGGATGGCGCTGGAGAAAGAATCCCAAGGGGAGCCGCACGAGATGGCGAATGAACTCGCCGAGAAGTCGGAGATCAAAAACCGTGTGCAGCGCTCCCAGAATCCAGCCCCGCGCAAACTGTAGTGCGGACTGGATGAGGGCCGCTAGAACCAGAGCGGCAGTAAGCGTCCAGAGCCAGGATATCTGGCGGTGCACGAGCACGCGGTCCACCAGTAACTGCTGTCCCACCGGGAAGGCGAATCCTGCCGACTGGAGCAACAGGGAAAGCAACACGAGCTGCGCCATGGAGCCGGCATGGGCGCGGATCGCTTCGCGGTAGCGTTTAATATTAACCGTTTGGGGAGGCCGCGGCCGGAGGGACTCCGTGGGCGTGAAGATAAAAGCCACTCCGGTGAAAGAACTCCCGAGAGTCTCGATCTTCACCTTGAGCCGCCCCCGGGCCGGATCGATGATTTGGGCGGTGCCGCTGCGCTCCAAATGCTCCAGGACCACGAAATGATCGAACTGCCAGTGCAGGATGGCGGGCAGCGGTATTTGACTCAGCCCGTCGAGCTCGATGCGATAGGCGTGGGCGCGCAGCCCGTAGCTCTCGGCAGCTTGCAAAATAGCCCGTGCGTTGACCCCGTCCCGTGAAACGGCGCAGACCTCACGCACCTCCGGAAGGGGGGCGTGATGACCATGATAAGCGAGCACCATGGCTAGACAAGCCGCCCCGCATTCGGAGGTCTCCAGCTGAGCAATGTAGGGAACGCGCGGGGACAGCCGGGTGAATCGCATCACCTGAACCACTTCGCAAAATGGCCCATTAGGTAGAAGATGAGCCTTTTTTTGCCCAGTATTACCTCCACCCTCACCGGCATCCCCCTCCGCAGAGGGCAGTCGGCAAGCGGCCCCCTGTTGGGCGAGATGACCGCGATCTCCAGACGCAACGATAGCGATGGGCTGCTATCTTCGCCGCGATTGGGTTTTGGGGGTGTCTGCTCTTGTATGATTCTGTCAACGCGCCCAGAGAGAAAGCCGTACTCAATGCGCGGATAAGCTGGCAATTCAAGACGAACCAGGTCTCCAGTCTGGACCTCCGGACCACCTGTTTCTCTCAGGAAGGCTACGGCACGCACCTCCTCCTCGCCCTGGACCGGTTCCTCTCCACCGGTTTGAATGGAGCCGCTGGCGCGGGCCAGGATTTCTACTTCTGTCCCCAGCATGAAAAGGACCGCTAAGGCGACCAATATTCCGGACAGCAGCAAGACCGGCCGGGTCCAGACAGGAAAAGTAAGCACTCCGCCGCTACCGGCATGGTGAAAGTGATGATCGATTGCTTCCTTGCGGAAGAGCTTTGCGAATGTGGGTTCCGATTTCATCTACTAAACACCCGTGCTGCCGCATTCAAGTTCTAATGGCTGGGTGATTGTTTGCAAATCCGTTCAACAAAGTGCCACCCTGGCGCACAGCCAGGGTGGCACGACCATTCCGATTCACTTGGCTATTGGTTCAGATACTATTCGGAACATTCTTTTTCGCATTTCGTGCCCCTAATGACTTCTATGCAGTCATCATCCTTTGCACTCCTCATTCCTCCGGATACCCAGGCCAGCTGCTCTTCGTTCAACTCGAACCGTCCGGTGTCGTCCAAGACGATTTTGCTGGGGTCAACGCCCTTTCCCATTTTTTTCTCAATGTACTTTTCACTCATGTCACCATCCTCCAAAGGCAGCCCGTCTTTTTCCATTGCTCCCCGATGGGCTGTAAGTCTGGGAAACAACGGCCCCTAACCTTTTTTCGGCAGGGATTAACTACTACATGTTTTCGCAGAACTGCCCGGCACCGGCTCGCAGCGTATCACTTTGTAAGGGCAGGTCAGAATCTCGTGGTCAAAGTCCTTGAAGCCTTGCAGCCACAGCTGAAAAAGCTTGCTGTCTGTCCGGAGATGGCCGTCAGCATCGAGGCTGCCGACAATGTTGCGCGGATCCTTCAGGTTGACTGCGCATTTGCTGATGCGGCCATCAGTCCTGATCAGCAAATGATTGGGGCGAGCGGCATAACAGATCCCCCCTTCCGCAGTTTCCGGATCAGAAAAATCGATATCACTCAGAAAACTCGTGAGATGCCGCGCCGTGCGCTTCGCCTCATCGATCGGTAGCGGCACAATTTTTTTCTTGTTTTTTCCACCCAGGTTGGCGATGCGTTGCAGAAGCACACGAAACCGAATGTCACCGCCGAAGTGCTTATTCACCCTGCGGCATATCTCTTCGGTTTCCTGCAACTTCGCCGCACCGTAATGGATGCGCAGATCTATTCTGAAATTGATTTTGCTCTCTCGAAGGGTGGTCAGATTGCTCCAGATCCGCTCAAACGTGCCTCTTCCGGAGGCATGCGGCCGCGTCCGGTCATGAACGAGGCCGTAGCCGTCCAGCGTAATATGAAAGTGTTTCTGGTTGGTCCCGACCAGCCGCTCTGCCACCGGGGGCGTCAGGAAGTACGCGTTGGTGACCATCTTTCCATGCAGGAGCTTGACTCCATGCTCCCGGCTGCATTGCTGGGCATGTTCACACAGATCAAAGACGATCTCCTTGGCAAGCAGCGGTTCCCCGCCGAACCATGACAAACCGAAATAGTGAAGGTCATTCATGCGGCGTTCGATGAGTTTTTTGATGCCAGCCACCGTCTCCGGAGACATCTTTCCCGGAGTATGATCTTCATAACAGTAGGCACAACGAAAATTGCAGTCCTCGGTCGGCAGAACCATAAGGTAGAATGACCGCGGATCGAGAGCGATCGAAATTTGTTCAGGGGTCGGAAAGGTCGTCTCCTTCACTTTTCTTCCTCGGTCAACGGAGCATCAAATGCGTAGTATGGGACCTTTCGGTATTGGCCCTGGGGATTCCGGACCCGGATGGCGATGCCCCGGATATCGCCCGGGCTGACAGAGTGATCGACATCCCCATCCGGTGCGACCGCCCCGGGATTTGAACTTTGGTGTCTATTTCTCATGCACTCGGGTCTGAAAGGTGATCAAGGTATAAGGGTGCGGACCGCTCTTGTGCGGTTCGATCAAAACGGCGGGACCCTGGATAATGCGGGCGAACCCTTTTGCCTTCGCTTGGTTGCCGGTCACAAAGACGATGCCGCCGCCGAGCACGTCCGCCGCCGCCATCCGCGCCGCCGCTATCTCCGCAGCGGTGATCGTATCCTCCCCCGGCTGCCCACTCCAGGCGGGCATCGGGCCATATCCCATGACGAAAAATAAAACCAGTGCCATCGCAGCATTTCCTCGCATACATCCTCCGTTTTATGATTTTTGATGATGATTCCAATCTTGCTGGCTGAGGCGGCAAGAAATTATTTCTTCTCCTGAGCCACCTGCCCGAAGCCCTTCAGGAACTGCCCCACGGTCTTGCCGGCTTCTTCAGGGCTCATCTCGTCAAGATGGTTCAATTTGTCGAGTTGGGCCTGATTGCCCCGGTTCCGATTCTCCATCCTGCTGGAAACCCGGCGGGCGGCCATCTCCATGCTGACGGAGCTGACCGCTATGACCGCGCAGATGGTGCCGAAAGCGATCCAGGCTTTCTTGGCGGCGATTCCGTGAACTTTGATACTCGCCGCCACCAGCAAAAAGGTCATCCAGGCCAGCCCGAGAACGCTTCCGAGATAGGGGATGATATCCAGAAAGGTGGTGAAAGGAAGGATCGCAGCGGCATAGGCTCCGCAACGGAAAGCAGTCTCAAAGGATTCCCTCGACCCCAGGATCTTCCAGAAGCCATAAAGAACGGCTGCTCCCACGAAACTGAAAATGCCGACTAAAAGGGGCATCAGAATCAAGGCGGCCATGCTGCTGAACATGCTGCCCCGGACCAGTCCCGCGAGAGCAAGAATGGTCTGAAGGAGACCACCGGCCACTCCCATCGTTACCATAAAGATGAGCGGAGGAAGAAAACCTCCCTCTTTGGGCATGTTCCGATAAAAACCACCCGGGTTGGCAATGACCTCAAAAGCCGTTGCGGGAATGGCCTTGACCTGTTTTCCTACATCCATCTGTGCTCCCTTATGGCTGTCCTCCATACTCTTCTCCTTTCTCAAAAGAGTTCGATGAAAAAGCCTCATAGTCTGGTCGAGTGGGCGAGGGTGCTTATCGACCGCACCAGAAGACCTTCCTTTCCGCAATGGGAGAACTGTCACCATCCTCGTAGCAGATGAGACGGTGACAGGGCTTTGCGCCCCCAAGCCGAATCCGAAGGTCTGGCGGCGATTTTCAACCTGGGAGCACAAAAAGAGGAGGTGACTTCCCGGTCACCACCCAAAAGCCCATCCCTTCTCCCCTCTTCTTTTAGCGCCCATAACGGGTTACCAGCTGGTAGACGGCTTCCTCGATACATGCCCGCAAGGCCTCGTCCACGCCCTCCTTGTTGTTATGAACTACGTCCAGGTCGGCTCCATGCAGGTTATGGCCGCTCAATGATTGAGCGAACCGTCCGATTCCGGAAACTGATAGGCCGCTCTTGTTCACCTTCTTGCGAACATTGACCGAATCGAGCACTTCACCGGTCGAGGCGCTGACTACTCGTATGTCGAGTCCAATCTGGGCTTTCTGAGTATTGGTTCCAAGCCCCACCCCCCGGAAAGCAGCGCCGATCCCGGTACCGCTTTTCC
>JARRJE010000171.1:0-5582 GCA_037379765.1 Deltaproteobacteria bacterium | reverse complement strand
CCCACCTGCCCTTCGCCGCCCTCGGCGCTATGGTGGGCGGCCTGGCGTATCTGGCCTTCCAGAAACAGTCCGTGAGCCCCCAGGATGAGGCCGAGAAGGAGGGCCAACCGACGGCGGAGCCGGAGGCCGGCTCTCCGGAAGCGGTGGAAAGCCTCTTGTCCCTGGATATCCTGGAGCTCGAAGTGGGTTACGGCCTCATCCCCCTGGTGGACGAGAAGCAGGAGGGTGATCTGCTCGAGCGCATCCGGGCCATCCGGCGGCAGTTCGCCATGGATATGGGCATGATCATCCCGCCGCTGCACGTGCGCGACAACCTGCAGCTCAAGCCGGATGAGTATCTGCTCCTGCTCAAGGGCATCGAGATCGCCCGCGGCGAGGTGATGATGGGCTATCTGCTCGCCATGGACGCCGGCGCGGCCAAGCGGGAGATCGAGGGCCTCCCCACCAAGGAGCCCGCCTTCGGGCTACCCGCCCTCTGGATCACTCCCGACCAGAAGGAGGAGGCCCAGGTGGCCGGCTACACGGTGGTGGAACCCTCGACCGTGGTGGCGACCCATCTCACCGAGGAGCTGCGGGAGCATGCCGAGGAGCTGCTCGGCCGTCAGGACACCCAGAAGCTGCTGGACAACCTGGCCAAGACCCATCCGAAGGTGGTGGAAGAGCTGGTTCCTGGCGTCATCCCGCTGGGCGGAGTCCAGAAGGTGCTGCAGAATCTTGTTCGGGAGCGGGTCTCCATCCGCGACCTGCTGACCATCTGCGAGACCCTGGCCGATTACGGTCCCCGGACCAAGGACCCCGACGTGCTCACCGAATACGTGCGGCAGAAGCTGGCCCGCTCCATCCTGACCGCCTATGTCGACGAGGAGAACAATCTGCCGGTTCTCACCTTGGCCACCATGGTGGAGGACCTCATTCGGGAGTCGATTCAAAAAAGTGAGCAGGGGGCTCATCTCGCTCTCGAGCCCAACGTGGCCCAGCGGTTGCTCGAAGCCGTCCAGGCGTTGGCCGAGAAGATGGCGGCGGATGGCCACCAGCCGGTAATCCTCTGTTCGTCACTCCTCCGGCGGCACCTTCGCCGCCTGCTGGAGCGATTCCTGCCCCAGGTGGCGGTGTTGTCCCACAACGAGCTGACATCGCAGGTCAAAATCCACTCCCTGGGGACTATCGAGGTGAACCCGCGTCCACGATGAGGAGCTGCAGGTCCTTGCAAGAGGCAGGCGCATGCAGTAAGAAGAACAACATTCCTTGACTAGCGTGATCATGAGAATCAAACGATTCGAGGCACCGGACACCAAAACGGCTCTGGCGAGGGTCAAAGAGGAGATGGGGGAGGACGCCGTCATCCTTGCCACCAGGGCCATCGCCCCCGTGCGCGACGGGGTCGCCAAAAAAGGGCGGGAAAGCTGGGTGGAGGTGGTGGCCGCCATGGACTACGATCTGGATGCGCTCACCGATGATGGTGCTGTCCAGCTTTCGGCCGCCAGCGACCGCTATGGTGGTCTTCGGACGGTAACGCCGAGGCAGGAATCTCTTTCCGCTGGTGCCGGGCCGAAGAAGAGCGGTGTGCGCGAACGGGCAATCAGCATCGAGGCCCAGGATCTCCGCAAGCGTTTCGCTCGGATGAGCAAAAGAAAACAGACGCGTCCTGTCGCTAAAGAACCACGGCAGGAGCCGGTGCCTCTCGCCACTCCCCGGCCGCAACCCGTTCGGCCCAAGCCCGAGGAGGTGGCCCGATGGCGAGATCGACTGCTCGAGCAGCTGCGGATCAAGCCGCCGCAGCTCCCGTCGGAGGGAAGTGGGCCGCTCGTGCTCGCCCTGGTCGGTGCTACCGGCGTCGGCAAAACCACGACTGCCGCCAAATTGGCCGCCTGGTATCGGTTGCGGGAAAACTGCAAAGTAGCCCTCCTCTCGATGGATTGTTATCGGATCGGCGCCACGGATCAACTCCGGGCTTATGCCAGGATCATGCATCTGCCCTGTGAAATCGCCTTGCGCAAGAAAGAGCTGCAACAGGCGATTGACCGCCACCGGAGCAAAGAAGTGATCATCATCGACACCGCCGGCAAGAGCCCCTTCGACCAGGAGCATGTTGGCGAGCTGCAGGATTGGTTTGCGGTCGATTCCGCCATAAAGCCTTATCTCACCATCAGCGCCACCACCAAGAAGGAGGACCTGGTCAGGGTGATTGAATGCTATGAGCCCCTTGCCCCTGTCGGGCTGATCATCACCAAGCTCGATGAGACCAGGGCCTACGCGACTCTCTGCCAACAAGTGGTGGCCTCTGCCCTCCCGGTGTCTTGTCTCTGCACGGGGCAGCGGGTGCCGGAGGATTTCATGCTTGCCTCCCGGGACTTTCTGGAAACGCTCTTCAGGCAGGGCTGGCAGGCAGTGGCTTCGAAGCTCCATGCTGCCGCTTCCCCCGAGGTTTGGCAGGATCATCAATACAGGAATATCATATGAATCAGGCAGACACCCTTCAGAAGATGATGAACCGGTCGGTCGGCCGCCGGCAGGGGTCCTCCGGGTCTCCGGCTCAGAACGCCCCCCGGGTGATCTGCATCACCAGCGGCAAAGGCGGCGTCGGCAAGACCAACGTGGTTGCCAATCTGGCCTATGCCATGGTCCGGGAAGGCAAGAAGATCCTCGTCCTCGATGCCGACCTCAACCTGGCCAACGTGGATATCCTTCTCGGCCTTACCCCCCGATACAACCTCCACCATGTCCTTATCGGCGAAAAGAGTCTCTCCGACATTCTCGTGGAGGGACCGGCAGGCATGCAGATCCTGCCGGCCAGCTCAGGCATTCTGGAGCTTGCCAACCTCACCGAAAGCCAGAAGCTGCACTTCATGGGCGAGATGGAAGCTCTCGGCCTGCAGATGGATGTGCTTCTCATCGATACCGGGGCAGGGATCAATGACAACGTGGTCTATTTCAACTTAGCCGCCCAGGAGCGGGTGGTGCTCCTCACTCCTGAGCCGACTTCGCTCACTGATGCCTATGCTCTTGTTAAGGTGCTCTCCAGCCGGCATGACGTCAAACGCTTCCGCATTCTGGTCAATCAATGTCAGGGCGAAAAGGAGGCCCTTTCGGTTTTCCGCAAACTGAGCATGGTTGCGGACCGCTTCCTCGATTCGCTCTCTCTCGATTTCATGGGGTACATCCCCAATGATGAGAAGCTGCCCAAGGCGGTGCGGGCCCAGCGCCTGGTGAGTGAGTTACATCCGAACGCGCCCAGCAGCCGAATGTTTGGCAGGTTGTCAGCGCAGATCCTGGCTGAAGCGATCGAGCCGGGCAGCGACGGCAATATTAAATTTTTTTGGCAAGGACTTCTTGAGCTGTAAACCGAATCCGAGCGAGGCTTAACGTGGCGCCAGCAAAACCCTGCCCTTCACCGAAGACGGGACGCAAGCATTCAGCTAAATTTAAAGATTACACGCAAGTCTATTTCAATCAGGGTGAAGGGCTTGATCCCGCCAAAAGAGAGGAACTTATTCTCACCTATACGCCTTTGATCAAGTATATCGCCATGCGCCTGGCCTCCCGTCTTCCAGCCCATGTTTCCGTGGATGACCTGATCAGCTGCGGCATCATCGGTCTGATCGACGCCATTGACAAGTTCGATACCAGCAAGGACGTTCAGTTCAAGACTTATGCCGAGTTTCGTATCAAGGGGGCCATGCTCGATGAGCTCCGTTCACTTGATTGGGTACCGCGCTCCATTCGGCGCAAGGTGCACGACCTGGAACGCGCTTGCGGAGAGCTGGAGAAGCGCCTAGGCCGGCCGGCAACCGATGAAGAGATGGCCGAGGCCCTGGGCCTTGACCTCGACGGTTTTTACAAACTCCTGAACGAGACCAAAGCGGTGAGTTTCCTCGATATCGAGCTGTTGCGGGAGAAAGGCGGCAGCAGTGGCGAGGGCGCAAATGATGAATTCGCCAATGAGGAGGACCCTTTCTTGGCTTTTAATTACCGGGAGGTGCGCGGCCTGCTTGCTCATGCCATCGGCGAGCTGCCGGAAAAGGAAAAACTGACCGTTTCTCTTTACTATTATGAGGAGCTGACCATGAAGGAGATCGGGCAGGTTTTGGGATACACGGAATCGCGCATCTCCCAGATGCACAGCAAGGCCATGCTCCGGCTGCACAGCAAATTGAAGCGCGCCCTGATAGGTTGAGCAGGGAGAAGTTTCGCCTTTACGAACCGAATAAAATCAATTAACTAGTAAAATCCATTTATCTTTAACCGATCTCAGTATATCCGCAGAAAACCGTCGCTATGAAGCGATTCCGAACACCGTCCAGCACCTGATTCGAGTCATTATCCCAATTTGTGTAGGGAGATCAAAACAAATGCCGGACGCAGACATAAAAATATTGATCGTCGACGACTTCGCCACTATGCGCCGCATTGTCAAGAACATCCTGTTGCAGCTCGGTTACCGGAACATCGTCGAAGCCGACGACGGCACTACCGCTCTTGACATGCTCAAGAACGAAAAAATCGACCTGATCATTTCCGACTGGAACATGCCCAAGATGACCGGCCTCGATCTGCTGAAGACGGTCAGGAGCAATGACGCCACCGCAAGCCTTCCCTTTATCATGGTCACCGCCGAGGCGCAGCAACACAACATCATGCAGGCGGTGAAAGCCAAAGTGAGTCAATACATCGTCAAACCCTTTACAGCTGAAATCATGCAGGAAAAGCTGAACAAGGTCTTTGGCAGCTGACCGGCAGATGGCCAATTCTGATTCCGACGATCGGATCAAAACCAAGGATAATCCGAGCGATTTCTACGAAGGCCTCGGTGATGACTGGGAGTCGGCCTTCCAGGCGGAAGATTTCATGTTCTCTCCTTCAGAAGGCTCCCCCGGTAGGACAGAACTCCACGATGGGTCACCCGCCTGGAACTTCTTCGGCGGTCCGGCGGCGGGTGCGCCGCAAAGGCTTTCCCGGCCTGCCTCCGGTTCACCCCTTTATCCTGGGTGGTGCCGCCCTGCTCATCGCCCTTGTGGCATTGGTGCTGCTCTGGCCGACTGGCCGCCAATCCGAACCGGAGGTAAGCCGCCGGCCCGCGCCATCAGCCCTGGGAACAGCCAAACCCGAGGCTTCGGGCTCTCCTGAGGGGATCCGGCGTAAATGGCCGCTCGCGTCTTTTATCCTGCCCGTTTCCGCAACCGAATCCACTGAAAAGCCGACTTTTCTTGAAGTCGACCTCTCCCTGATCCTGGTGCTGCCCCCGGGCGACGAGTTGCCCCAAGACAAGAGGTTCTTTGTCCGCGATCTCATTTATCGCTATTACAAGGACCAGCCGCTGTCCACTCTCCGTCGCTATGCCCTGGCCCGGGAGGAGATGAAGAGGGCATTGCTCGTCTGGTTGCGTCAGCATTGGCCTGAAGCGGCCATCGAAACGGTGGTCTTCGTCCGGTATCAACTCATCTGAGCAACCGGCGCCAAGGTAGCAAAAAGGTGGACCCTTTTCTGGGTCCTTGTCCTGAATGCGGTGCTTACCGCGGTCTTCGGCTCGTCCGAGCCATATACTCCTCCGATTATTCTTTCTGTATTACATTTTTGTCTAAGTC
>JARRJE010000170.1:0-8802 GCA_037379765.1 Deltaproteobacteria bacterium | reverse complement strand
ATTTCCGAATACCAATCCATAACGGAACTGTCGAAGGACTCAACAACAAGGCCAAGGTGATCAGTCACAAGGCGTATGGATTCCGAACGGCAAGGACCTATATCCGGAATCTCTATCACAGCATGGCAGATCTGCCTTTACCGGAAACCGTGCACACATTCGCGTGACGAACCTAAAAAAGAAAGGAGTGAAGAAAATGCACCTTTCGCAGTTTTTCCGGGCCGGGGCTGGCGCCGTGATTGTCGACCCACAGGGATCGGTGCTCGCCTTCGAACGAGCCGATGTCCCGGAAACCTGGCAGCTGCCGCAGGGCGGTCTGGACTGGGATGAGGAGCCTCTGGCCGCCGCCTGTCGAGAGGTAGAAGAGGAAACCGGGATTGCCGCTGCGCAGCTGGAGCTTCTCGATTCCTATCCGGAGCCGTTGGTCTATGAACTGCCACCGGCGTTCCGGAATGAAAGAACCGGCCGCGGTCAGGTACAGTACTGGTTTCTGTTCCGATATTCCGGCAATGACGGTGCCATCGACGTCGCAAGGGGTGGAGAGTTCCGCGCCTGGCGGCGGTTGCCCTTCGTAGAGCTAATCGCCTTGACGTCGAATTTTCGGAAAACCCTATACCGACGCTTGGCCGTTCGCTTCCGAGAGCATCTGGCCGGCCCGGACTGAGTCACAAGCGCTTGGCAGACCATCGTTCCTTAAGATTGGAAGCAACACCGATGCAGACTTTTCCCTCTTCAGGAGACATCAAGGGTCTCCCTGGTGGCCCGCAAGAGCTTGATGACCCACTTCTGCCAGACGGGAGGGCAGCTGCATCTTTTTTTGAAACCCCAGATGAAGTCGTTTGGTTATACTGTGTTTGGCGGCCGCCGGCGCGGCTACCAAGGCCGCCAAAATCAAAAATAGCATGATTATTTCCATTTTATTTTTTCTTTTCGATTGCTTTCCGGCCCATTTAGAAACCACGTAAGTGCCGATATTGACCTTTGACTTCTTTCCTTTTAGAAGCGCACCATCAGCCCCCCGTATGGCCCGGAAAACTGGCTGTCGAGAACTACCCCTGACTGGTCGATGTCGAGATCGAGATAGCGGTAGCCGGCGTAAAGACCCACCAGCGGCAAGGGCGAAAACTCGACTTGACCATCCAAATCTAGAAAACTGTTGTCGCCCAATTGGGCGTAACCCACCCGGGCGACAACCCCGAGGAAGTCGGCCAGACCTAACCGGAGACGACCTCCGACGGTAGGAAGGCCGGCCGTGCCACTGACTTCCTCCTCTATTCCGGTAGAGTTGCGGACTTTGAGGTCGCCGGTCACCACCTTTGCGGCCAATTCAGGGCCGAATTGCACCCGAACGGGCAGGTCATCAATATTGAGCAAATAGTAGGTCAAACCAAAGTCGAAAAACGAGGCATCCACATCACTTTCCAGGTTTTCACCGGTCGTAAAGGTCTGCCCGCCGAAAGTGATGTCACTGGTGAGGCGGCCCCGGCCGGAGAGATCGAGCGGCAGATAGGCAGCGGATAGCCGAAAGTTGCCAAGCTGGAGTGCCGCCTCTACCGTTGGTTCCTTGCTGCTATCGAAATCGAGCGGGCCGTTGAAGTCGATATCGCTACCAGCCCCGTTTTTTATGCCGGCGAATACTCCTTCCGGTTTGAGAACCTGGTACCCTGCCTTGACAGAGATCATTTCATCAGCGCTGGCCGAACCGATTACCAGTACCTGAAGCAGGAATAGAAGAAAAATCCGTCCAAAAATTTTCATAATACCCCCCAAAATTTTTTATGCCCCAGTCCGCTCTCGGGTCAAACTCGCAGCACATCCTCACGCGGTTTTTCTCCCGGAGACGGGGCTAAAACGGTTTGGCCGGAAAAATTCTATCGATGTTTGCCCAGCCCCCTCTTTTTATTAGGATTAGCAAATCACGTGCCGGGCGATGACAGAATCGGAGGGATAAGGAAAGCTCCTTGCAGGAAAAAGAAAGGCCGGGAAGAAAGACAAAAAGAAGAAAGAAGGATTTTGGGCCGAGGCGGCTGCTTTGTTGCGGCATCAGGGGCAATGATCATTTCCGGTTCAGAAAAGATCATTGCGACTTGCTAATGGCTTTTCAGTTGACCCGCAGCATTTGGTTGCCGCCCCGTTGGAATTCGTAGGAAACGGTTTGAATTTCTGCCGCAAGTCCCGCCTCCTGCAAGCGGGTCAGAACGGCAGCAAGATGCCGGGAGGGTCGAGAACCCAATTCAAGAAGGGGAAAGATGCGCACCTCGGCCGCCACCCGACGGAGCTCCTTGATCGCCAGAAAATGAAATTCTTCGGAAAGATGCTCACTGTAAAGAAAGAGCAAGTGCGAGCAAAGTGCGAGATGGAATTCCTGGTCAGCGAACGGCAGCGCCGGCAAGCCGGCGGCGAGATAGCGGCCTTGCCTACGTCCAGCCTCATAATCGGAAAGAAAATCATCCATGGCTGCCTGGCGAAGCCTGCCCAATTCATCCACCGAGCCGATCCGATCCCAGACGAATTCATCCGCGTTGTGCCGGGTTTGTTCCAGCACCCTTTGGAAGGTGGCTTTGATTCGGGCACAAATTTCGCTCGCGGCAAAGCGGTAAAGGGGATCGACGGAGATCACTTGCCCACCCCTCTTGCTGAGCACGGCATTGAATGAAGCCGGTCCATCGCCGCAACCCAAAATGCTTCTGCCGAGATTTGCCTCGGTCAACGTGAACATGGCCAAATACTCCTCGAAGGACCGACCCCAAGGGACCACTTCGTCCAAGGTGAACGCCATCTTCATCTGCCTTTATCAGTACAATTAGGCTCGCCGCTGAGCCCCTGATGTCGGAGTTTCGGGATCGTCTAAAATTTACGTGAATCATACGCCCAATGGAGAAGCGCCTGCCGTTGTTTCCGGCGGCAGTCGAGATCGCCAGGGCGGCAGTTGGCCTTGATCTGTGCCACATGCCGACGCATGGCCCTCCACCTCTTGATCTGCCGCTCGTCATCGGGGTAGCGCCGCCCCATATAATACCTGCAGTACCATTGAAACCAGCCCCTGGGATCTTCCTCATAGATCCAACCCTTCCGCCGCCACACGGAAAGCGGCTGTGAGGCGTTGATGCCGAAAAAGTTCAAAGCAGGCTCGTGTCGTTCATGGCACAACCGGACGTTCTCGTACCACTCCGGAGGAAACTCTGGCCGGCAATCCGTCATGTACTTGCCGCCGAAGATACCGAGTCGAAGCAACTCTTCGGGAGAAAGTTCGGGGCGAAAATCGGAGTGAAAGTTCCTGCCCTTGGGCTCGGTGAGAAGGTAAACATAGCCGGACTGCATCAGATCGTTAACCGCAATCCGTCGTGTTTTCACACCTTCACCTTTTTGTCGCTGTCATGATGTTGAAGAAACATTCAGCTGGAATCTTCGCGTTTAGGACACGTTAGAGAAGTCGAACCTAGCAAGAGCTACTTGAGCAGCCTATGAGTGTGGGAGATCTCTTCCATGCTGGTGATGCAAACGTCCAGATCCTTCAATATTCCATCCTCGATATTGTAGATCCAGCCGTGAACCGCCACCTCCTGGCCGGTTTTCCAGGCACTTTGCACGATGGTGGTGTGGCAGATGTTAGCTACCTGCTCGATTACATTGAATTCGCAGAGAACATCGCTTTTTGCCCGCTCGCTCTGATGGGCATCGATTGTTGCCTGGTGGTAACGGTACACGTCTTTAATGTTTCGGAGCCAATTGTCGATCAACCCGTGGTCTCGATTATCCAACGCGGCCTTGATGCCGCCGCAACCATAATGGCCGCAGACAATGATGTGCTTCACTTTTAGGACTTCGATTGCATATTGAATGACGGATAGGCAGTTCAGGTCGGTATAAAGCTTTTTGAAAAAATCCGGGTCGACCTCTTTAAGGCCGTTTGCCCATCTTTTATTGTTATCAAAAAGATGCCCTAGAACTCTCATATTTTCTCATCATTTTCCAGATATCTATTCGAAAACAGGACGTTCGGTCTGGAAGGGCTGGCTTCTCGCAGAAGATTATAAATCTTGCGGCAAAAAAAGATGTCGCCCTCCCTTCACCCCAACTCCCCTTTTTGCTCTCGGGTCAGGAGCGCCTGCACGGCCTCGGCACAGGGTTTGTCTTTATAGAGGACCTGGTAGATCTGCTCGAGGATGGGCATTTCCACCTCTTCACGGCGCGCGAGGTTCCAAGCAGAGCGGGTAGTTTTGACCCCTTCGGCCACCATCTGCATTTCGGAGAGAATCTCGGAAAGGGTCTTGCCCTGGCCAAGCTTGAGCCCCACCTGACGGTTGCGGGAGAGGTCGCCGGTGCAAGTAAGAACCAAATCACCCAGGCCAGCCAGCCCTGAGAAGGTGAGCGGGTTGGCGCCCATCTTCATTCCAAGGCGGGCGATCTCGGCCAGGCCCCGGGTGATGAGCGCCGCCCGGCTGTTGGTGCCGTAACCCAAGCCGTCGCAAATGCCGGCGGCGATGGCCACGATATTCTTAAGCGCTCCGCCTAGCTGCAGTCCGATCACGTCGGTTGAGGCGTAGACCCGGAAACGCTCAGTGTGAAAAATTTCCTGGACAAAGGCCGCCTCCGCCTGTGTGATAGCGGCAACGGTGACGGCCGTGGGCAGTTCCTGGGCTACCTCCTTGGCGAAGGAGGGACCGGAGAGCACGGAGAGATGCCAGCCAGCGTGGGCGGGCTGAACCTCGGCCATGATCTGGGTCATGGTGAGGAGAGTCTCGTTTTCGATGCCCTTTGTGGCCGAGACCACAAAGGCACCGTCGGCAAGATAGGGAGTGAGCTCGGTGAAGACCTCCCGGTAAACGTGGGAAGGGACCACCATTACCAACGCCGGCTTTTCAGCCACCGCCTGCTTGAGGTTGTCGGTGACGGTGAGATTGTCGCTTAAGGGAAAACCAGGCAGATATGTTTTGTTTTCGCGCTCGGCCTGAATGGCGGCCACGTGTTCGGGCCGATGGCCCCAAAGGGCTGTCCGATGGCCTTTGTCGCTCAACAGCTTGGCCAGCGCTGTGCCCCAAGAGCCAGCGCCAATGACCGCGATATCTGTCAAAGCATCACCTTCTTGTTGGAGGTCGGAGAAGAAGCCGGAAACAGGAAGCTCTCTTTTTAAGCACGGGCCTCAAACTTCCTGCGCCTTTATTCCTCCGACTCGGATTCGTCTTCTTCGCCGCATTCGCCGCCTTCGGCTAGGCAGTCGATGCCTACCACCTTCTCGCCTTCGGCCAGGTTGATGAGCCGCACCCCTTGCGTATTACGGCCGATAACTCGAGTATCCGCCATATTCATGCGGATGATCTTGCCACCGTCCGTGACCATCATCACCTCGTCTTCATCCACTACCGGCATGGCCCGCACCACCTTGCCGTTCCGCTCCGAGGCCCGAATGGCGATCACCCCCTTGCCGCCGCGATGGCGCACCGGATAATCGGCAGCCGGAGTCCGCTTGCCGTAACCGTTCTCGGTGACGGTGAGAATCGAGGTCTCGCTCTCCGGTTCGAGCACCACCACCCCCACCACTTCATCATCTTTGCCAAGGGTCATGCCCTTAACGCCAGAGGCGATGCGGCCCATGGACCGGACGTCCGTCTCATGGAACCGCACCGAGAGGCCATTGCGGGAGACAAGGAGAATATCGTTGGCCCCGTTAGTGAGCACCGCCGAGACGATTTCGTCATTATCGCGTATGGTGAGGGCGATCTTGCCTCTTCGGATGGGCCGGGAGAATTCCTGGATGACTGTCCTTTTGACGATTCCTTTCTTGGTGACCATCATGATGTGGTAGTGACCGTCCTCGGCCGGTTCGAAACTCTGCACCTTGAGAATTGCAGCCACTTTCTCCTTCGGGGCCAAATCGAGCAGGTTGACGATCGCTTTGCCGCGGGCGGTGCGGGAAACCTGGGGAATCTCGTACACCTTGCGCCAGAACACCTTGCCGAAATTGGTGAAGAACATGAAGGTGTCGTGTGTCGAGGCGAGATAGAGATTGGAGACGAAATCCTCCTCCAGGGTGACGGCGCCGGTTATACCCTTGCCTCCCCGACGCTGGGCTCGATAAAGGTCTGCTGGATTGCGCTTGATATAGCCGGCATGGGTGACGGTGACCACCATCTCTTCTTCTTGGATAAGGTCTTCGGGCAGTATCTCGTCCGGGGCGTCGATAATCTCGGTCCGGCGCTCGTCTCCGTACTGCTCCCTGATCTCGATGAACTCGTCACGGATGATCTTCATCACCAGGCTCTCGTCGGAAAGCACCTGCTTGAACCAGGCAATCTGCTTGAGAAGCTCTTCATATTCGGTGATAATCTTTTCCCTTTCAAGACCCGTGAGACGCTGGAGGCGCATGTCAAGAATCGACTGGGCCTGGACCTCGGAGAGAGCGAAGCGATCGATCAGACCAGCCTTAGCCTCCGCAGGGTTGGGCGATTCTTTGATGAGCTGCACCACCTCATCGAGGTTCTCGATAGCCAGTTTCAAGCCTTCCAGGATATGGGCGCGTTCCTCAGCTTTTTTGAGATCGTAGGCCGTGCGCCGGTAGATGATGGTCTTCCGGTGAAGAATAAATTGCTCAAGAATCTGTTTGATATTGAGGACTTCAGGTCGGTTATTGACGATGCCCAGAAAGATGATCCCGAAGGTGCGCTGAAGAGGAGAAAGCTTATAAAGCTGATTGATCACCACCTCGGCGTTCTCTCCCCGTTTGAGCTCGAGCACAATGCGCATGCCGTGGCGGTCCGATTCGTCGCGCACTTCGGAGATGGATTCCACTCTTTTATCTTTCACCAGGGCGGCTATTTTTTCCACCAGCACCGCCTTGTTCTGCTGATAAGGAATCTCGGTGATGATGATCGCCTCACGGTTGCCCTTTTCCTTTGTTTCCACGTGAGTTCGGGAACGCATGAGGATCGAGCCGCGGCCGGTCTCATAGGCCTCCCTGATGCCGGCCCGGCCGCAGATGAAAGCGCCGGTGGGAAAATCCGGGCCGGTGATGATCTCCATCAGCTGGTTGACGGTTACGTTCGGATCGTCGATGAGGGCGATCAGGCCGTTCATCACCTCGGTGAGATTGTGGGGCGGAATGTTGGTGGCCATGCCCACAGCAATGCCTGCCGCGCCATTGATGAGCAGATTGGGAATCTTGGTGGGGAAGACCACCGGCTCGAGCAGACTGTTGTCGTAGTTGGGACTAAAATCCACCGTCTCCTTGTCGAGATCGGCGATAAGCTGTTGATCAAGCCTGGTCATCCGCGCCTCGGTGTACCGCATGGCCGCGGGCGAATCGCCGTCGATGGAGCCGAAGTTGCCTTGCCCGTCCACCAATGGATAGCGCATGGAAAAATTTTGGGCGAGTCGGACAATGGTATCATACACCGCTGTATCGCCGTGCGGATGATATTTACCGATGACATCACCGACGATGCGGGCTGATTTGAGATAGGGGCGGTTGTGGTAGTTGTTGAGCTCGCGCATGGCAAACAATGCCCGCCGGTGCACCGGCTTCAGTCCGTCCCGCACGTCAGGCAGGGCCCGGCCCACGATGACGCTCATCGCGTAATCGAGATATGATTTCTGTAGCTCCTTTTCAATGGAGATACTGGTATGATTGGGCGTCAGCTCCTTGGTTTCGTCAGCCATTTGCTTTCGATCCTTTGCTGAAGATTATGTCATTCATCTATTTTCTGCTTTCCAAGAGAGATTCCATTTCGGCTCGCGTAATGATGCTCAATATCAGTCGTAAGATCCAAGAGTGCAAATTCCGAGGAACAGGTATGACAAAGACTGGCGCCTTTTTGCCGGCACCATCAGATATCGAGCTCTGATACTTCCAGGGCGTGACTCTGAATGAATTCGCGGCGAGGTTCCACCTTATCGCCCATGAGCGTGGTGAAAATATCGTCGGTTAGCTCGGCGTCTTCTATTCGCACCTGAACCAGGGTTCTGGTTTCCGGGTCCATAGTGGTTTCCCATAGCTGTTCGGGATTCATCTCGCCGAGGCCTTTATAACGCTGCAGGGTGGAACCCTTGAACGATTCGGCGCGGACCGTTGACAGCAATTCCTGCCAGTTGGGCGCTGCCAGGCTCTTTTGTTCCTTCACCTCCACCCGGAAAGCCTTGCCCAGAAACCGCTTTATCTGGGGATAAAGGCCCAGGGCGCTTCTATATTCCGGAATGAGCGGGATCTGAGGGCCCACGGTGGTCACTAAGTGGGCCTTTTCCTTGTGGGAGGCATCGAATTCATAACAGGAAGGTTTCCAGCGGCAGGGCCGGATCGGTCCGAGAATCATATCCTTGCCGGTAAGCTGTTCCCGGAGGTTCTTGACAAACGTTTCGTCAGCGAACTGGTCTGCCGATTCCAGATCGTTGTCCAGAAGAAAATTGATCATGCTCTCCCAGATGTTGATTCGGTCGAGGTAGTTGATTATCCGCTGATAGCCCGAAAGCTTGCGCAGAACATCGATCAGCTCCTTATCGGCCACGACCTTTTCTTCATCCACCACCACCACCTTCATCAGCTCGCTGGCCTGCCGGAAGAGGTAATTGTTGAGCGCCTCCTCGTCCTTAAAGAATTGCTCCTTCTTGCCCCGCCCCAATCGGTAGAGCGGCGGCTCGCCGATATAAACAAAGCCTCCTTCGATGAGGGGCTGCATCTGACGGTAGAAAAAAGTCAGCAAAAGGGTGCGGATGTGGGCTCCGTCGACGTCGGCGTCGGTCATGATGATGACCTTGTGATAGCGGAGGTGCTCTATGTCGAATTCCTCCTTGCCGATGCCGGTGCCGAGG
>JARRJE010000169.1:0-4968 GCA_037379765.1 Deltaproteobacteria bacterium | reverse complement strand
TCTCTATCGGCAGCAAAAAGCAGACGCCCACGGCAACATCATGAAGAATCGGGTTTAGCATGAGCTCGTCTAGGTGAGAAAAATCAGTGACCAAATTCTTTCCCAATCGCCGAGCAAGGACGCGCTGAACGAGTCTTGTATGGGCTGTTACGGGAAGCGTGGTCGGGTTACCGGGCTCCCGATTATCAAGCCCATCCACCAGCAAGGGCCGATATGGGTATAAGATATTAATCGAGCTGAAAATCATAGCCAAAGATAGAGGCCCACGTAGGATAGCAAAAAGAAACAGCTTTCCTGGCTTTCACTCCCCACTCCGGTTTTCTCCATGCAGCTCCCGGGTGCTTTTTTGTAGGTAAATGGTAAAGACCGAGTCTGCCTTCTCCTTTCGGCGCAAGCTTACAAGAAAAATTTGAAAAAGGGACGTTCCCCGCACAATAGCAAGGGCGCGCGTTGATTGTTATTGACAGGCAATCCGGGCCTCATTACAGGGAAAAGGCAGGGGCAGATTTATTTTTGACATATTTCTATCTCGGTGTTAAGGCATCTTTCATGCGTGTTAAATGCTCGCCTTTTGGGTTTTTTTCGGGAATATGGTGATCTCTTTTGATTTCAGGGGGATCGTCGAATATGGAGGAGGTCACGATGAACAAACTATCTCATTCAGTTGTTGCCATTCTTTTGTTGGTTTCCGCCTTTTTCGCCTCCACCTTTTGGCTGGGGTCAATTCCAGCCGCGGCAAAGATCATCGAAGGGATGCAGGTGGACAACAGCCGGCCGGCTGTTCTCGATCGGGAAAACCCCCAGGTCCAAGCGGTGATTGCGATTCAGGAGCATTATTCGCCGGCTTTGCTTGCAATACAGAAGGTTGTGGGCACCGCGACCGGGCTCACCGAACAGGGAAACCTGGCGGTTCTGGTTTTCACCAAGGAGCCAGGAACCACGGGAATTCCTGTACGTCTCGATGGTGTTCCCGTGGTGGTGAGGATGACGGGCGAGTTCCACGCCCTCAAGCCTAATAATAATCACGGAAAAGGCGGCGGAGGCACCAAGGTGAGCACGACCGCCGTACTGACACCCCCCGTGCCGATCGGGGTTTCCACCGGAAACGGAGGCGAGTGTTCCGCCGGCACCATCGGCGCAAGGCTCACCGACGGCAGCGGCAACTATTATGCCCTCAGCAACAACCATGTTTATGCCCTCGAAAATGCAGCATCCCTCGGCTCCAATGTGCTCCAGCCCGGCCTGTATGACACCCAGTGCATCGCCTCGGGCAACACCATCGGCCTGTTTACCGACTATGTCCCGATTAATTTCGACGGCGGCAACAACACCGTGGATGCGGCGGTCGCCGAAATTTCTCTGGATGCGCGAGGCGATCCTATGGTCGGCAACGCCACTCCCGCCGACGGATACGGTATGCCAAAGTCGTATCCGGTCCCTTCGTCTGAAATCGAGGTCGGAACTACCGTCGAAAAATATGGCCGCACCACTCAACTCACCGTAGGGACGATTACCGGGATCAACGCCACGATCACAGTCAACTACGGTAGTGCTGGCTCCGCCACTTTCAGCAATCAGATCATTGTGCAGTCCGGCAAACCCTTTCTCAAGGCCGGGGATTCAGGCTCTCTCGTCGTGACCAGCAGCGGATTGAACCCGGTGGGACTTCTTTTCGCCGGCGACAACTCGGGCAAGTATGGCGTGGCCAATGACATCAACTTAGTTCTTGATAGTTTTTCGGGCCTGACCATCGATGGCGCACCGTGAGAAGATAAATATTTCCTTCTCTCTTTCTTCTTGCCGATGGGCGGTTCTTCTGAAATCCAGCCGCTTTGGCTATGAAAACCAGTAAGAGAGGGGTTGTCGTTTGCGCTATTCTCATCCTCTGCCTGGCGATGACCGGATTTTCAGCGGCGAAGCCCCCAGGGGCTGAGGGGGAAAGGAAGATGGCGGACAGCAAAATTCGGTCGGTCCTCGAAAGGCACAGGGACGAATTGATGGCGATACCCGGTGTAGTCGGCTTTGCTGAGGGCCGGTGCAACGGCATATCCTGCATCAAGGTCTATGTCACAGGGAAGAGGTCGGAAATCGCTGGCAAGATACCTTCCCGGCTCGAAGGCTTCCCGGTCAACGTGGAAGAGACAGGGGAGTTCAAGCCAGTTCCTGAAAAGGAAGACTGAGCATTGTACCACCCCGCCCCGCGCGGGATTTTTTTCTTTTTACCACAACTATTTACCTAATTGGGGGCTATCCCCACAAGTATCATCACTGTTCCCGCTAGAGCAGTTTATGTCTTCATCTTAAACCCCATTTCCCACCAGCGGATTTCCCACCGAAGACGGTCTTGAGGAGGTCCGTCACACGGGCTGCAGGGTCTGTACGGATCTTCTTTTCCTCCCGGCCGATCATGAGAAAGAGGCCGTCCAGCGCCCTGTTCGTCACGTAGTCATCGAGATCGAGCGACTGGGAGCCCACGAAAGGCAGTGACTCGTATTTGCCGATCATGTCTTGGTAAGCCCTGGTCGTTCCGACCTCGCCCATGCGCGATGCAATAATCGGTTTGAATGCATCGTAGAGCCTGTCACGGGTCTTTTCCCTGAAAAAATCAGTTGCGGAGGTATCCCCTCCTGTCAGGATTTTTCTTGCGTCGTCGAAGGACATATTCCTGATCGCCTCGCCGAATATCGATGCGGCCTGGGGAGCTGCTTTTTCCGCCGCCCGGTTCATGCTCAGGACGAACTCGTCGACCTGTTGCTGGAAGCCGATTTTTCCCAACACTTCTGTCACGTTCCTCAATTTTTCCGGCATCAGGATCTTCACCAGTTCGTTGCCGAAGTAACCGCCGGGTCTGGAGAGGCTCTTGACCGCATTTTGGGTGCCTACTGCAAGAGCCTCTCTAAGCCCCGCAGCTGTCGTGTCCTCGTCGACAGAGCTTTTGGGAATGCTGCCGAAAGATCGAAGTATGTCTTCGAAACCTGCTGCCTGAGCCGATAACCCTGAGCAGAGAATAAGGATGAATACAAGAAACACCTTCATTTCGCCCCCCTTTTATGGTTGCCCGCTGGTCTTTCGAACCTTGTCGCCTTTTTCTCACTTTGTATAAAAAAGCAATCCTTGGTTTTCATAGTGACAGCCTTTAACCGCTTTCAGGCTCTTCAGCCACCTACCGAAGTGAAGAGGCCCAGTCTGCCTTGGCTTATCGCAGTAACTTCCATATAATTATTCGAAATAGTGGAGAAGTTTCCTCGATTTAATGTTGGCGTAGCGCCGTTAAGCCGGTCTGATTTCTTATTGACAGGCCATCCGGGGCTTATTATGAAATCTGTGAATCGGAGGAAAATTTGTTCTTGAGCGGTCGTAGGTATCGGATGCGGGTTCTGCTCCTCGATGATTTATTTTAGGAGCAACAACTTGTTCAGCACGGCTGATGCTGTTCATTACACTTCCTTTTATCGGCAACCGTGCGAGATAACTCCACACTATTCGAATGGTCGCTCTCTTGTATGCCGGCCCTCGGGCGAACGTATACCGATTCAGGAATTCTATCTGTAGGGAATCTGGCAGAAATAGGGACTGGCACGACCGTCCGAGGAGAGGCTGGCCGCCTCGCAATGAATGATCGCCGCGACTGCCTGATGGAAATCGTCGGACGCGTCGCCGCCACGCTTTACCGGAGAAAGATATGTTCCCACATGGGTTGATCCCGCCGCTAATGTGGCATTTCGTGGTGACCATCGCCTTCAGCTTCGTTATCGGACTGGAATTTCACAGTTACCGCCGTGCCGCCGGCCGTGATCTCGGCTTCGGTACCACCCGCACCTTCACCCTCATTGGTCTGCTCGGCTTCACTCTATACCTGATTGATGAAAGCGGGCGGCTCTATCTGCTGGGAATGCTTCTGCTTGCAGCCTTTCTCCTGGTCTATTACGCCCGCCGCCTGACGAAACCCCGCTTTTCACTCCTGAGCCCCATATTAGCTCTGCTGACTTTCCTGGTTGGGCCGATCGTTCTGCGCCTGCCGGAATGGTTCCTGGTTTTGTTTACGGTGACGGTGCTCATCATGCTGGGCGAGAAACCCTGGATACGGAGGCTGTCGGATGCGATGCGCGAGGAAGAGACCGTGGTCCTGCCGCGATTCCTCGTCATGGCCGGGGTTATCCTGCCGCTGCTGCCGGATAGCCAGATCGCGCCGCCTCTGATCACGGTCACTTAGTACCAGGCCTGGCTGGCCATGGTAGTCGTCTCGGGATTGTCATACCTCAGCTATTTGGCACAGACTTATTTTTTCAAGCAGAGGGGCATGCTGCTCACCGGCGTGCTGGGAGGTCTTTACTCGAGCACTGCGGCGACCGTGGTCATCGCCCGGCGGGCGGCCGAGACCAGCGATACCCGCTTGGTCGCACCGGCGATCATCCTGGCCACCGCGATGATGTACCTGCGGTTGCTGCTGCTGATCTTCGTGCTGGGCCATCATACCGCGGCCCTGCATCTCGCCGCGCCGTTCCTGCTGTTCGTGCTCGCCTCCTGTGCCGTTGCTTATCTTCTTTACCGCAAAGGTTGCTGCGCCACCGCGGGCAACATTGCCACGGAACCGCTCAGTCACCCCTTGGAGGTCTCCACCGCCGCCACCTTCGCTGTACTGTTCGTCATCTTTGCGGCGGTGACGCAGTACATCGACAGCCATTTTGGCAGTGTCGGAGTTCATACGCTGTCGTTTTTCATCGGCCTCACCGATATCGACCCGTTCATCCTCTCGCTGCTGGCCGGCAAGATGACCCTAACCCCGGCGTTGATCATCGGGTCCATCGTGATCGCTGCGGGCAGCAACAATCTGTTCAAAGCTGGGTATGCGCTGGTACTGGCCCGCCGGCTCGGCGTTGGCGGCGGGGGTCTGTGGCTGGTGTGTATGTGCGCTTCCTCGTTCGTTTTGGTATTCGGGATCCTATTGAGGGGATTGTGTTTTTAATT